>CAZUGW010000049.1:9830-13243 GCA_964620055.1 uncultured bacterium | reverse complement strand
TTGAAGGACATGCGGAAGAAGGGGATCAAGCCGCAGGAGCACTACTACCGCACCGCCGAGCGGCAGCAGACCGGGGAGGTTCAGGAGACGTTCCTGATCGGGGAGGATCGGCAGGAGCCGGAGAAGGAGGCGGAGTGAGGCCGGGGCGCCGCGCTCGGATTCGTCCGGCCTACGGTCGGAAGCCCTGCACGGTTAACTCGGCGATAGGCCGATAGTGCCCGGTGTTCTCGCGAGCACTGGGGGCATTAACGTCAAAGAGCAAAGCGCGGCCTACGCTGCTCGCGCACCCATGCGCTCGGGTCCTTCATGTCCTCGCGGTCCTTCCACATCCCGAAGGCGGGGTGGTCGGTCACCCGCATGCGCGGGCGCGGCTTCTCTCCCGCCGGGACGATTCTCGCCCTGGGCTTTCCTCGGTAGGTGAGGATTACCGTCTCCCCGCGATACACCGCGGCAAGCACTTTTGGGGTCTTTCGTCTCAGGTCCGTCACCGATGCTTCCATGGCACACCTTCCGCTAGAGCGTAGGAGTCCACTGTACATTCCGTGAGTGAGCACGTCAATGAGACGACATTCCCACCCGCGCCCGAGAACTTCTCGCCCCCTCGCCGCGTCTAATCTGCGACCAGCCCTACGATGGGAGAAAGCAGCAAGATGCGGTTCTGGCTCTCCGCACTTGGGTTTGCGGCGATGCTACCCGACAATCTTTCTCAGATACCCATCCGCGTACGCTAGCGCCTGTGTCACGTGATACGCGGCCTTCCACGCGCTGCCTTTGGTGGGGTCGCGTACTGTGCCGTCCGCTTCGACGGAGTGGTACCACTCGCCGAACACGGGGTCGTGGAGGCGGTCCAGGGAGAAATGCAGGACGCGGCGGAAGGCGTCGAAGTAGCGCTCCTCCCCGAACTCCAGGTAGCCCAGCAGGAACGCGGGCAGGGCCTCGCACTGCACCCACCAGATCTTCTCGCGCACGGTGGCCGGCGCGTTCAGGGGGCCGTGGGAACAAACCCCGCCGTGCTCCTCGTCCAGGCCGAAGTGGAGCGCATAGTCCAGGAAGCCGCGCGCGGTCTCGCGATACCGCGCGTTCGGCTCGGTGCGGTGAACGCGCAGCAACAGCCACGCCGCCTCGAGGTTGTGGCCATAGTTGATGAGCGCGCGCTTGGGATCACCCGCGTCCCTCGTCCAGTCCGGGTGGAAGTACTCCAGCCCGCATCCGCCTGCGGCGGACTCGACCATGTGCTCCACTAACAGGTCGGCGACGGTGCGGACGTGCGTCTCGTATCCGCCTTCGGCGGACTCGTTGAGCGCCAGCAGCGCCTCCAGCGAGTGAAGGTGCGTGCCCATGGTGTGGCCGCGCTCGGTGGGACTCCAGTCGCGGCCGCAGGCTTCGAACACGCCGCCATGCTCCGCGTCCCACAAGTGATGCGCGGCGAGGGAGCAGGTGTGCACCGCGGCAGCGAGGGCGCGGCGGTCGCGGGTGATGCGCGCGTACTCGGAGAGCGCGTAGATCACGAACGCGTGGCCGTACATCCGCTTCGTGGTGTCCATCGGCTCGCCGGTGCGGCTGACCGACCAGAACCACCCGTCATCAGCGACGTCGCGGAACCTCTGGAGCAGGAAGTCCACGCCCTGGGCCGCCGCGCTCAACCATGACTTCGGCCCGCCGAGCGCGCACCCCGTGGCGAAGCTGTAGATCATCCGGGTCTGCATTACCAGGAACTTCGCGGAGGCGTCCGTGACCGCGCCCTCGCGCGAGAGGTGCGTGATGAACCCCCCGTGGTCGCGGTCAATGCTGTGCTGCGCCCAGAACGGGAGGACGCGCGTCAGCAGGTGCGCGCGCAGGTCCGGGATAACATCCAGTTTTCCAAGGTCAGGCACGATCGCGCTCACCGGGTGCGGATTCCCGACCTTTTCGCTCCCCAGGCCGCGCATTCCTGCGGTCGGGAAGGAGGCGCGGCGAGGAGCGGGAATAGGCGGAAGGTCTATCTCAGTCCAGGAGTGAGTGATGGCAAAGCAGTTGGGTGTCGCTGTCGTCGGGTTCGATCATTGGTACACGGCCTTTCCGACCGCGGAGGCCGCCAGCAAAGCCAAGGAGACGCGACTGGTGGCGCTCGCGGACAAGTCGCGGGCGCGCCTCAAGGAAGTCGCGGCCCAGTATCCGGCCGAATACGCGACCACGGATTTCGACCGAGTTATGGACGATTCCAGCGTTGACGTGGTCTGTTCCCTCATCAATACGCGGGACAACGTGGAGGTGGCGAAGGCCGCGCTCCAGGCCGGCAAGCACGTAATCTGCGTCAAGCCCATGGCGATGAATCTCAAACAGGTGGACCAGCTCATCGCGCTCGCGGAGAAGAAGCAGCGCGTGCTGTGGTGCTTCGATCAATTGGGCCGGGTGGGAGTGAACCCGCAGGTCAAGGCGGCCCTGGAGAAAGGGCTGATCGGCACGCCGCTGACGTTCCACCACGTCATGTGCGCGGGACTTCCTAAGCCCTGGCGCGACCAGACCGGCAAGAGCTGGTGGCTCGACGCGGAGAAGGCTCCCTGGGGCGCGTGGGCGGACCATGCGATCTACACCATCGCCATGCTGCGCGCGCTCTTCGACTCCGAGGTGGTGGAGGTGTGCGGCACGATCTCGAACCGGGTGTATCAGAACTTGGCGGTCGAGGACCACGGCGTCGGCCTGCTGCGCTTCGCCAACGGCCTCGAGGCGGTGATCGAGGACGCGTGGACGGCCCAAGGGTACTGGCCGCACTGGACCAAGCTGGTGGGGACGAAGGGCGTGATCCATATGGACCGCGTCGCCTTCCCGGACTACCCCGTCGCCATCGCCACCGCCAAGGGCGTCAAGCCCGCGCCGAAGCGGGCGCACAAGCCGCACGGCTTCCTCGATGCCCCCCTCGCGCTCATCAAGGCCGGCGCCGCCACTCCCAGTTCCGCGCGCGACTCGCGCGTCAACATGGCCGTCGCGCTGGCGGTGTATCAAGCGGCGAAGACGGGGAGGTATGTGAGGCCGGATAGCTTGTAATCCGAACCTTTCCCGTCGCCGCGCGCTCTGGACTATCGGGAGGAACGCAGTCGGTGGAGGGCAGGATAGGCCGAGCCAATCTACGGCCCCTCCTCCCCCCACGGATCCACGTCCTCGGAGGGCGATTCGGGCTGGGTCTCGGGACGGTCGGCGGCTTCGAGCACCGTGTCTTGGACGAACAGGGGAGCGCCGACGCGCAGGGCGATGGCCACCGCGTCACTGGGGCGCGAGTCAACGGTGAGCACGCTGGAGTTCACCGCGATGTGGAGTTTGGCGAAGTAGACGTCGTTCCAGAAATCGTCCACCACCACCTTGAGCAGCTTCCCGCCCAGGGAGCGGATGAAGTCGCACAGCAGGCGTCGTGGCTCGACCATGCGCTCGTGGCGAAC
>CAZUGW010000049.1:3854-9820 GCA_964620055.1 uncultured bacterium | reverse complement strand
CGCACAGCAGGTCGTGGGCCATGGGTTGCGGGCCGGCGGCGGCGAGCGGTTCGCCCCGCAACGCGGTCCAGATGGACACCGCCTCGCACGGGCCGATGGACATCATCAGCGGATGCCCTTGGTCGTCGCGCAGGATGAGGAGATAGCGCGACTCCTCGTCCCGTCCCACTCTCCACACGCTCACCGGGACTTCCATCAGCGTCCCCTTGGCGCGACGCCCCTCCCCGTGTCGAAGGGCGGGGAGGAGGCGTTGGCGTCGTTCTCGGGAGCGATCGCGGGGATCCACCACACGACCGCGAACGCGGACTCCGGGTTGCTGGAATTCGCGGCCTCCCCGTGCTTGCGGAGTTCCTCTGCGACGCCGTCTCCGACCATCACGAGCTGGTCGGGGCCCACGGACTGACGGGCGGAGGCGCGGAGGTGCACGCCGACAATCCGGTCATCCGCGCCCACGCAGGCGACGGCGAGCGCCTCCGCCATCCGCCCGATCTCCTTGCGCGCGGAGGCCGGCGACCAGTACGCGGGCATGCTCATCTCCACCTCCGCCGCGGCGGCCTTCGGGTCCACGCGCACCGCGTTGACCTGGCAGTTGGGGTCGAGTTCCGTGGCGCGACGTCGAAGCTGCTCGAGGATTCCCGCCTCCAGCGCCGTGATGTCTCCCGTGATCTCGGTCGGCTTGGACTCCGGCGGCCGCGCCGCTTCCGCGCCCTGATAGGCCGCTTCCGTCGCGAACGGTCCGCCGACACTCTCGTTGGGAATGGCGGTCGGCGGGGTGGTGCGCTTTCCCACCAGCACCAGGGTGAACGCGGCGAGGAGGGTGACGGCGAAGATGGCGGCGGTGACCATCGCCCACGGGCAGATGGGCCGGGCCGCGCGCACCTCGTCACTCGCCGTCCTGGCCCACTTCTTCACCGCGGACAGGGACGGCCCCAGCCGCGGCTCGGGCTGGGCCGAGAAGCGGCGGTCAATCAGGGCCTCCAGCTTCTTGCGGTCCGTCTCACTCGCGGGGTCGCGGTCCACCGCCATCTTGTACCACTCGATGGCGTCCTCCTCGCGGCCTTGGTCGCGCAGGACGTCGCCCATCACGGAGCAGGCGGGGGCGCTGTCGGGGTCGAGCTTGAGGGCCTCACTGCACTTCGCCTCCGCGAGCGCCCACTGGTGGCGAAGGCGAAGCACGTTTGCGGTCATGAGGAGTAGATACAGGTCGCCGGCCCGACCGGTGGTCGGGCTGGAAACGGCGGCGCGGCCGCAGGCCGGGCAGAAGCTGTCGGCCCCGCCGACGTCGTGGCCGCACGAGTTGCATTTGAGCTTGTTTTCAGTCATGGCCCGCGCGCTAAGGCGCCCCGGCAAGAGGTTTGTCTATCGTTTACTACCCCCCCGCAGACGTGGTGTAAACGCCCGGAAGCGGTTTTGGTACAGAAATCAACCACCACCCCTGGCCTCTGGACCCTAACCCCTAGACCCTAGTATCACTCCCAGCGGTTGACCCGCACCAACTCCGCCAGCGATTTGCGCGGCCGGGCCGCGGGTTCCTCGTTGGGGAATCCCAGCGGTGTCGAGGCCACGACCCGCACTCCGTCGGGCACGCCCAGGGCGGCCCTGGCCCGGTCCTCGTTGAACCAGCCGACCCAGCACGTGCCCAGGCCCTGCTCGGCCGCGGCCAGCACCAGGTGTTCCATGGCGATGCCCACGTCCAGCAGATAGTAGGGCTGATCGTTCTTGACGCCGCTCAGCTTGGGGTCGGCGCAGGCGACGATGATCACCGGGGCCTGCTCGATCCACTCGTTCCCGGCCTGGGCGAGCTCGTGCTTGATCCTCGGGTCGGAGACCACGAGGAACGTGCAGCACTGCCCGTTCGCCCAGGAGGGCGCGAGCCGCGCCGCCTCCAGCACGTAGTCTATCTTCTCGGGCGGCACCGGGTCGGGCCGGAACGACCTGACGCTTCGGCGCTGCCGCACCACTTCCATGAGTTCCATGCTGGTTACCCTCTGTTTCTCTACCGAGTATGCACGACGCCCATCATCGTCATTATAGAACGCGCCCTCTCTCTGTCAAGGCGATGCGTGAGAGCCGAGTTCGGCTGTGGCTCAGGCAGACAACAATCCTGAGGGCGATCAGTTGGGGACGAAGACGGCCTTGGGCCTGGACGGATAGCCGGTGACCGGCCAGAAAACGTCCTTACGATCGAACACATCACTCTGTTTTCGATAGCAACCTTGCAGGCGTGGGATTTCGTGGGGGCCATCTATGATTATGGCGCGGAAGCGATGCGTGGCGTAGGCCCGGCTTAGGTCTCGCCGGAGCCGACGGCGGGCCGCGCCGCCGTTTCCGCGCACGACGTCCCACAGGGCCAAGCTGTGCGCATACATACGCTTTCCTGCAAGAGAAGGGAGATATCCATGGTTGGGAACATAGACGTCCCCAGGGAGGGCGGCGAGCAGGGAGATGAACTGCCGTCCGGCCGCGGCATCGGCGGCCGTCGGGACGAACCGCGCGGGGTTATAGACGAGAAGCGCTAACTGGGCCAGGCACGCGGCGCAGAGCATCGCGGGCAACCAGAGGCGCCGCGGTTCAGTCGTCTTCTTGACTAGTGCGGCGAAGCCCAGCGCGGCCAACAGGGCAAGCATGGCGTGGGCCGGCATGATCACGTTGACATAGCCGCCCAGGTGTAGTCGTGACAGCCACGAGGCGCCCAGCGCTCCCGCCAGGGCGGCGAGGTGGAACACTCCTCTGGCGCGATCGCCGCGCCGCAATTCCACGACGAGGTAGGCGCAGGTCAGGGCCATCATCACCAGCAGGGCCGGGAGCAGGTCTTCGAGCCAGAACGCGGCCACGGGCTGGCCGTCTAGGCGATGGGTCTCCGGAACCTGCAGCGTGTAGAAGCTGTACCAGCCTCCGTGGGCCAGGTCAATCAGCCAGTTACCGGCCACCAAGGGGAGCACCAGCGCGCCGAGAAAGAAGACCGCTCGCAGGCGATGCTGCCACATCACCGCCACAGAGACCGGAAGCATGACCAGCAGCGCCTGTTGCTTGGTGAGGAACGCCCCCCACACGCACAGCCCGGCGAGGATCTGACTCCACCCCGAGAAGGGCCGGCGGAGGAAGTAGAGGCCACTCAGCAGGAGCAACAACGCGAGGGAGTCAACCCGCGCGACATCCCACCAGGCGTCACTCCGCGGATAGGTCGCGGCAAAGAAACCCATCGCGAGGAGCCCGACGAATCGGCTCCCGGTCTCGCGCTTCGCCATCAGGTACAGGAGGAGGAGGCATCCGAGGGAGGCCAGGATCGAGACAAGACGTAGTGGCAGGAATCCCACCCCAGTGAGCTTCGTCATCCCCGCAGAGACATAATAGTACAGGGGGGTATAGATGAAAGGGGTGAACTCCAAGGAAGGTGGCCCGTAGAGAAGCTTTCCGGAAAGGAGGCGCCGCACGTGGTCCACCACTGCGCCCTCCATCCACTCCAGCTCGAACGGGTAGCGAAGCCGGATCAGGGCGACCACGAGGTAGGTGGCGAGGAAGGCCCCGGCGGCCACTCCCACCGCCACGCGCAACGCGGCCTCGATCCGACCGGCAGCCAAGGCGTGGGAACCGGGCCTGCGGTTGATGTCCGGGCAGGATTCCGTTGGGTGGAGCGACGCCGATGTGGCCAGGGAAGTTCTCCTGCGGCTTCGAGTGCAGATTGTTTCGTCGCCGCGGGCCTGATCCCTGCTCTTGTTGACGCAACCGGGCGAGGGACAGCCGGTGAGACAGGAGAAGATGTCGCAGGCGTGGAAAAGCCTACAGGTCGGGCGACAAGCCCGGCGCGGAGTTATCATCTATGGCGGCAGTGATCGCGGCCGACCTGGCCAGGCGACTGGCCGGTAGTGTCGAGCAGGTGATCGTGGGCAAGCCGGAGGCGGTGCGGCTGGCCACAGTGGCCTTGCTGGCGGACGGTCACCTCCTGATCGAGGATGTGCCCGGCGTGGCCAAGACCATGCTGGCCCGCGCGCTCGCCCTCTCCATCGGCGTCACCTTCCGCCGCATCCAGTGCACCCCCGACCTGTTGCCCACCGACATCACGGGGCTTTCCATCTTCAACCAGCAGACCCAGCGTTTCGAGTACAGCCCCGGCCCGGTGATGGCGAACATCGTGCTCTCGGACGAGATCAATCGCGCGCCCCCGCGCACCCAGTCGGCCCTGTTGGAGGCGATGGCGGAGCGGCAGGTGACGGTGGACGGCGTGACCCGCGAGTTGGCGCGGCCGTTCTGCGTGATCGCCACCCAGAACCCCATCGAATACGAGGGCACCTTCCCGCTGCCGGAGGCCCAACTCGACCGCTTCCTGATCCGCATGACGGTGGGCTATCCTCCCGCGGCGGCGGAGAGCGAGATGTTGCTGCGCTTGCAACTCGACCACCCCATCGCGCAGGTCAAGCAGGTGGTGAGCACCGAGGACCTGCTGGAGGCGCAGCAGCAAGTGCGGCACATCTTCGTGCACGAGAAGCTGCGGGATTACATCGTGCGCCTGGTGCAGGCCACGCGCAGCCATCCCGAGCTCGCGCTCGGCTCCAGCCCGCGGGGTTCGCTCGCCATCATGCGCTGCGCCCAGGCCCTGGCCGCGTGCGACCGAATGAGCTTCATCCTGCCCGATCACGTCAAGGCCGTGCTCGCCTCCGCCCTCGGCCACCGCATCATCCTCACGCCCGAGGCCCGCCTCGCCGGCCGGCGACCGGAGACCATCCTCACCCAGATCGCCGCCTCCGTGGAACCGCCGGTGGGAGAGGCGTACGCAAAGTAGAAGGAGGGAGGCTTCTTGCAGACTGACGCACTGTCAAAATCACCGGCCGAGGGCCGCCGCCGCCCCAGGCTCGTAGTTGTCGTCGCGTGGCTGACCCTAACCTACGGCCTCTACTGCCTGGTCAGTCTTTCGCGCGCGATTAGCGCGGGCCTCACAGAGCCACCCGTCTCTATCTCCGGCCACTCGGCTCTGATCACGTTCGGGCTGTCGTGGCGCCATTTCCTTTGCGTCGCGCGGGCAATCTCCGCCACCCGAAGCGTCGGGTTAGTGGCGGCCGGCTATGCCCTGTTGCGAACGCAAAGACGCCTCCTGGGAGTCGCGCTGGCTCTTCTCATCCCATCCGTGGTCAGTGACTTGCTCTTCGTTCCCGGATCAGCGGCCCTCGTCACAGGACGGGTGCGTTTTGACCCTAGCAGTTTCCTCAATCGCCCACTGCCTCCCCAGGCGGTAGACCTATACCAGAGGGTCCTTCCCTGGGTGATCGGCGTAGTCGTTGTCACGAGCCTGCTGAACATCCTCTACTTCCTCTGGCTCTGGCGCGAGTGGAAACGGATGGCTAGCGCTCCTCCCGTGTCCGGCAGACCTGAGGGGAGCATCGTATCGTGAGTCTGGAGACGCCGGCGACGGACGCCCAAAGAGCCCAGCTTCTGGAGAATCTCTCCAAAGACCCGCTGGGCCATCGCCATGTCTATGGCGTGCTCGACCCGCACTTCGCCATTCTCAGAGAGCGAGAGAGGGAGCACGCGCTGCATTTGCTCCACGATCTGCCGCTGCTGGTGTGGCCCTCGGAGCGAGTAGCCAGCATCTGGCAAGAGCCAAGTGAGGCGGCCGCGGAGGCGGTGATCGCGTTCATCTCCGACAGGGAGATGAACGAGTTGATGGTGCTGGGTGAGGCCGCGTTCCACGTCATGAGGCCGCGCCTTACCGACGGCGCGTGGCGCTACTCCCACAACTACGGGGTAGCGGCGCCGGAATTCCTCCCCAGGCCTGCATCGTCTGTCAGGAAACTGACGTCGGGGGACAGGGACGCGGTCGAACAGGCCTGCGAGTTGGTGCAGGTCTTCTCCGAGCACCTGGACCGCGGTCGGCCGGTCTTACGCCGCGACTTCGATTACATGGCAGAGGGACTGCCGGTCTCCTGTTACGGAGCGTTCGTCGAGGGGCAACTCGTGGGCTTCTGTTCCAC
>CAZUGW010000049.1:0-3844 GCA_964620055.1 uncultured bacterium | reverse complement strand
TGACCGCGGCTTCCCAGGAGGCGTTCACGCAGGGCCAGGCCGTTGGCTACCACGCTGGAGGGGCGGGCGATCACCTTCGCGCGATGCTACTGCAGCTCGGCTTCCACGAGGTGAAGAAGACCTATCGGTACATACCGCCGACGGCCGAAGAGCAATGGAGAACGAGCTGGGGCATGGTGGTCTGAGTTACAGTCGGAGCAGCCCTGTTACGAAGCGCTTCTCCTGAGTTCGCGTGTCCCCCCCTGCGTCCCCCCGCCTCACATTGTCCCTCCACCACGCCACTCCCCTCGCGCGACCCTCCGCCGCGTCGGGTAATCTCGCGGCGAGCGATCAAGACGAATGCGATGAGGGAGGTTACGATGACCCACACCGTTGTCCACTTCGAGATTCCCGCGGACGACGTCAACCGGCTGAAGGGGTTCTACGCGGGCCTCTTTGACTGGGACGTGGAGGAGACGCCGGGAATGCCGGACTACCTGATGATCCACACGGCCCCGGAGGGCCAGGGCGTCAACGGCGGGCTGATGAAAAAGCAGCTTCCGCAGCAGAAGCCCGTCAACTACATCAACGTCGAGTCCATCACCGACTATGTCGCCAAGGTGACCGATCTCGGCGGCCAGGTCGTGATGGCGAAGACGGCGATACCCAAGATGGGCTACTTCGCCATCTGCCTCGATCCCGAGAGCAATCCGTTCGGGCTATGGGAGACGGACACGAAGGCGGCGTAGGACCGGAATTCAACGCGGAGACGCAGAGAACGCAGAGGTACGCAAAGGGAAGAAGGCTTCCTGCCTCTGCGTTCCTTCGCTTTCCTCTACTTCACATATCCCAACGACTTCAACTGTCGCCGTGTTTCCTCGGAGAGCTGTTTGCCGTTGGCGGCCTGGTCGGCCTGGTCTGGCAGGGACCAGATCCACACCCCCCACTCCTTTCCCCCGAGTGAAGACGGCGGTGTCACCGACGCCATGTCAGGCGTGTCCTTACCTGCACCTACAGTCACCGTCATCTGGGCCGGATGGCGGCCCGTCGTGCCGAGGTGGATCCGCGCCGCGGGGACGGGCTTCCCGCCCATCTGCGCCTCAAGGCCCACCGCCGCGGCCGCGTCGCCCCCCTTGACCAGCACCACCTGCGGCGCCTCCCCCGCAGGGATCATGACAGTGGCTTGTTTCTCTCCCGATATCACCGGCCTGCCATGCCCCGTCGGGTTGAAGAGGTAGTTGAACCCCCTCGCGCACGACAGCGTGATCGTCATTGGCGCCGGCCTCGGCCCTGCTACCACCACACGATAGCCGCGCCCCGCGCGCATCACCTCCCCGGCCAGCACTCCGCGCATCTCCGCGAGCTCCGCCTTGCGCGTTGCCACCAGGTTCACCTTCTCCGCGGGGTCAGTCGCGAGGTCGTAGAGCTCCTCGGTGTTCTTATCGAACCAATTGAGGTAGTACCACCGGCCCTCGCGGGCGGCGATCACAGGAGGTCTGCGGCACTCCGTCATCGTCGGCCTGACGCGGGCCGACTTCTCCTCCGCGATCACTGGCAGCAGCGACTGGCCGACCGTATGTGCGGGCGCCTTGCCCCCGGCCAGCTCGATCAGAGTGGGCATGAGATCGGCCAGCAGCACCGGCGCGCGGACCACCTCTCCCTGGTGCGCTCCATCCGGGAAGCGCACGATCAGCGGCACGCGGGTGAGCGCGTGGTACGGCGGGAGGCCGTGATGCAGAAACCCGTGCTCGCCGAACAGCTCCCCGTGATCGGCGATGATCATCACCACCGTATTCTGGCCCCACGACTGCGCGAACAGCCAGTCGAAGAACCCGCCCAGCGTCGCGTCGGCGCACTTGATCTCACCATCGTAGAGATCGCGCAGATATTGCAGATCGTCCTCTGACAGATCCTTCGCATAGCCCTCGGTGATGGTCTTGAACAGGAGTTGTTTATCCTTCAGCCGGCCCTTGTACCCATGATCGAACTCGGCCAGGTTATGCCCCCAGGCCTGCAGGTAGTTGTGCACCTCGTGCGTGTGCAGCAGCAGGAAGAACGGCTTCGGCGGCGTCTGGGCCAGACGGGTCTTCAGCGTCTCGAGTTGCTCTGGCAAGAACGTGTAGTGGTCCGTCGGCGGCGTCCACAGCCAATCGAAGTCGCGGTTGAAGCCGAACTCCTTGTTCACGAACCCGCCGCCCGTGGAGGCGAGCGTCGTGTATCCAAGCTTGCGCAGTTCGCCCTGCGCCGACACCGGCATGGAGACGCGCTCCACGGGAACCACCGTGTTGCCCGTGTGCCGCAGCACGTCGTGCGTCACTCCCGCCACCAGCGGATAGCTCGAGGTGAGCAAGCCCCACACCGACGGCAGCGTCCACGTGGCCTGGGAGGTGACGTCGTCGAACCGCACCCCCTCCGCCGCCAGACGATCTAGCCGCGGACTCGTGGGGCGCGGATAGCCGTAGCAGCCGAGATGATCGGGCCGCAACGCGTCCACGATCACGATCACCAGATTCGGCTTGCTTGCGTGAGTAGGGGAGGAGCGCCGGCCGCACCCCGCCAGCAGCGCCACGCCCAACAGCAGTAAGACGACGGTTCTCCTCTCCGCGCTCATCCGCGCCTCCGGTCTAGGTATTCATGCATCGCCCGCGCCGCCCGCTTCGCGTCCCCCATCGCCGCGATCACCGTCCCCGCATCGCTCCCGCTATCCCCCCCCGCGAACACCCCCGGCACATTCGTCTCCCCCGTCTCCGGGTTGATGATAAGCCGGCCGTCCTTGCCCACCTCCAGCCGCGCGTCGCTCCGCGGCAACAGCGGATTCGGCGACTGGCTCACCGCGATGATCACCGTGTCGGCCTCCACCGTGAACTCGCTGTCCGGGATCGCCACCGGCCGCCGCCGGCCGCTGGCATCGGGTTCGCCGAGCTGCGCGCGCTGGCACTTCACCCCCCTCGCGTGACCGTGCTCGTCCTCCACGATCTCCAGCGGAATCGCCAACTCGATCAGCGCGATCCCCTCCTCCAACGCGTTCTCCACCTCCGCCGCCCGCGCCGGCAACTCCTCCCGCGTCCGCCGATAGAGAATCGTCACCTCCGACCCCAGCCGCAGGGCCGACCGCGCCGCGTCCATCGCGGTATTCCCCCCGCCGATCACGACGGTGCGCGCACCGACGCGAATCGGCGTGCGATACTCCGGGAACTTGTACGCTTGCATCAGGTTCACACGCGTGAGAAACTCGTTCGCCGAGTACACCCCCGCCGCGTTCTCGCCGGGGATGCCCAGGAAATAGGGGAGGCCCGCCCCGGTCGCGATGAACACCGCCTTGAACCCCTCTTCCTCCATGAGCTCTTGCAGTGTGACCGTCTTCCCCACCAGCACGTCCGTCTCGATCTCGACGCCGAGGCGTTTCACATACTCCACCTCCCGGTCGAGAATCTCGCGAGGCAGTCTGAATTCCGGGATGCCGTACCGCAACACCCCGCCCGGCGCATGCAGCGACTCGAACAGCGTCACCCGGTAACCGTACCGCGCCAGATCGGCCGCCGCCGTCAAGCCGCCCGGCCCCGATCCGATCACGGCCACTTTCGGCGCCTCCGGGTCCGGCTCGCGCGGCTCTGGCAACGGCATGTTGCCCCGCTCCCAGTCCGCCACGAACCGCTCCAGCGCGCCGACGGCCACCGGGTCAAACCCCCGCCCCAGCACGCACGCCTGCTCGCACTGGCTCTCCTGCGGGCACACCCGCCCGCAAATGCCCGGCAGGTTGTTCTTGTCCTTCAGCACCTCCACCGCCTCCTCGAACCGCTCCTCCGCCAGCGCGAGGATGAACCCCGGAATGTCAATCCCGACCGGGCAGCCCGCCACACACGCC
>CAZUGW010000048.1:9599-13423 GCA_964620055.1 uncultured bacterium | reverse complement strand
GCTCAAAGCGCACCGCGCCACCCAGATCGTCGAGGGAGATGAAGTAGCGTGAAACAGTTCGTCGCCTGGTGTGCAGTGGTCCTGGTTCCCGTCGTCGTGTTGGGAGGCCTCTGGGGCCTGCGTCGCGACCCCGGACGGCCCAACTGGGCCCTGCCCACCCAGATGGCCTCCTCCGCAGCCTTCCTCAGCCAGACTGCCAACCCCGTGCTGCCCGACGGCCAGACCATGCAGACCCCGCCGGAGGGCACGCTCGCCCGCGAGGCCCAGGCCTTCCATTACGCCGACACCGACGCCGACCGGCAGCGCGCCGGGCGCGAACTCACCAACCCGTTTCCCACCACCCCGGAGGTACTGGACCGCGGGAAGTACATCTACCAGACCTTCTGCCTGGTCTGCCACGGCCCGTCCGGGGCGGGGGACGGCCCTATCGTTCCCAAGTTCCCCAACCCGCCCAACCTGCACTCCGCCAAGTCCAAGGCGCTCCGGGACGGCGAGATCTTCCACCTCCTCACGCGCGGGCGCAACAAGATGCCCAGCTACGCGGTGCAGGTGTCTTGGGAGGATCGGTGGCGCGTGATCCGCTACGTGCGCGCGCTTCAGGAAGGACCGCGCTAGATGCCAGACACCCCGCGCCTGGAGTGCAAACATCGCCCGTTCTTGTTCGCCCTGGCCGCCCTGGGCCTGGCGACATTCGTCATCGGCCTCGCCACCGCGCCCCAGCGCGCCTGGGCGAATCTGCTGCTGTGCAACTACTACTTCCTGCTGATTGCGCTCTTCGGCGTCTTTTTCATCGCCCTCCAGTACCTCTTCCGCGCCGGCTGGGCCGTGGTCTTCCGGCGCCTCCCGGAGGCGATGAGCGCCTATCTGCCCATCGGCGCCGTCGCCATGCTCGCCATCTTCCTGGGCCGCTTTCACCTGTACGAATGGAGTCGGCCCGAACTGGTGGCGGCGAATCCGCGGCTGCAGCATCTCGCCCCCTACCTCAACCCCACTTTCTTTCTCGCGCGCTTAGTCTTCGCACTCGCGGCGTGGGTGTTGCTCGCCCATCTGCTGCGTGCTCATTCGCGGCGGCAAGACGCGGATGGAGACTTCGCCCACACCCGCAAGAACCCAGCTCTCCCCATCGCCTTCCTGTTGCTCCTCGCCCTCACTATTATCACGAGCAGCGTGGACTGGATCATGTCGCTGGAGCCGAAATGGTACAGCACCATGTTCCCCGTCTATTGCTCGGCCGGGATGCTGCTCGGCGGCAGCGCGGCTCTCAGCGTGTTTCTGGTGGGAGCGCGGCGACGACGCCTTCTCCCTGGGCTCAATGATTACCACCTCTACGAGCTCTCCCGCATCATCTGCGCCACCAGCACGTTCTGGGCCTACATCTGGTTCAGCCAGTTCATGCTCATCTACTACACCAACCTGCCCGAGGAGGCCGTCTACTTCTCCCGCCGACTGCACGGCGTCTGGTCTCTGCTCTTCTTCCTCAACCCGCTGCTCAACTGGTTCCTCCCGGTGCTGATGCTGCTCTCCGCCACCGCGCGGCGCTCCCCGCGGTGGCTACTGCGGGCGGCGCTGCTCGTGCTGGTCGGTCGCTGGCTCGACCTCTACCTGCTCATCATGCCCGCGCTCGGCAGCCCGCTGCAACTGGGCCTGACGGAGTTGTTCATCTTCGCGGGCTTCCTCGCACTCTTCATGCTTGCGGCCATCGGCAGCTTCCGCTCCGCCGCCCCCGTCCCCGCGCGAGACCCGTATCTGGCGGAGAGCGTGGAGTTGCGCGTCTGACCCAGAGTCCCCATGAGGAGGGTGATCTGGCCCCGAAAAAGTGGACACCTTGTTAAGCAGCTCTCGCCGCGGCCTGCCTCTCGAAGGCCACCGGGGAGCGGTAGCCCAGAGACGAATGTAGCCGCTGCCGGTGGCTCTGCCATCCCAGGGGGATTGTAGAAGACTTCGATGTACTCAAACACCTCCCTGCGGACCTGCGCCCGGCTCGCGTGACGGTCGTGAGTCAGTTCGCTGTCAGTCGGCGGGCGTTGGAGGCGAGCCGGCCGGGCTTCGAGGAGCATGCATACGTCCACTGGGAAGCAAAGCGCTTGGGGGAGGAGTTCGGGAGCCGGGTCTGTGAGGCCGCTAAGACGGAGGAGACGACGGTTCTTCCCCTGCTCCACGTGTCGATTGCTAGAGGGCGCTATCTTGAGCGCCACCGGGACTTCTGCGCAGGCCATAGCCCAAACTATTTCGACTACGTCGGTTGCGCGCTGGCGGAGTGCCTCCTCGGATGCAAGAACCAACCGGCCCACCTGTTCATCCGCTAGCATCCAGCGGCCCAAGACTCATGGCCCGCGATAGCGAAAGGAACTAAGCGAACACCCATTCTGGGCCCAGAATACCGACTATGGGACTACCGCTATGACTTCTGCGGTACCGTGGCTCCCTTCGCCGGTCTGCTCGTCGCCCACCACGCTGCACGAGCACCCCCGCCATCACGCCTGCTAGCCCGCGCGCTTGCCGCCCACAGATCGGAATCTATCCGAAGAAGCCCCTCGGTGTCCCGACGCGCCGAAGCGGCTCAGACCAATCGCAGGCGCAGATCGCCCTGGGGTCAAAGTTGTGCTTTTCCAGAACGGACATGAAGCCCCCGTGCTTCTTCCGCAGCATCCGCCACGTTGACTCGTACTTCCCCCTGACACGCGGGCCCAATGCCGGGTCATTCTTGTGCCTGTAAATGGTCCCAAGGTACCGGATGTCATACGCCAGAAACCACACCTCGTCGGTATCCACGAGGAGGGCCGGGTCTAGAGGGTAGTCCTGCTCTCTGAAGCTCCACCGTAGAAGGGACTGCATGAGGTAGACGAAATGGCAGTTCCCCTTGAACCTGGCCGTCCCGAAGATGCTGCTGTACCGCACAACAGCATTGCTCATGAATAGGCCCATGCACCGGAGCCCATTTTCGGCCCGGTATGCTTCGATGAGCGCAGTGCCATAGAAGACGTCCCTTATGTTCTCCGTCGAGTAATGTGCGAAATCACCGTGCGTTATGTAAGCGCGGAAGTGTACGTCTCTACCGACCAGACGGTAGAACAGATCCGGAGCGAACTCACACAGGTACATCACGATGTAGCGATCATCCTCAGGACCCGCCGGGAGCACCTTGTTATAGACCAGGATCGTGTCTGAGAAGACGATTGTGGTGAACGCGTCGTGCCGGTGCACATTGAGACTGTCAACAATCTCGTAGAGTTCCTCTACCTTGCCTTCCTGTGCGACAAGGCTGCTGAAGTTCAGGATGTCGATGTAGAGAAGAAACCGAGCTTCGATCTCTCGTTCTTGCGCCATCGACCGTCCCTCCCTAGTTACGGCGGCCCGTGCGAGTGACCCACGAGTACCGCTCCGTCATGTAGTCCCACCAGCCCTGCAGCTCCGGGAACTGGCTGATCGGGAACTGTCCGAACAGGTCCTCCGTCGCGACGCTGGCAAATCGATCCTCCTGCCTTACCAAGCGTCTCCAAACGGTGATCACATCCGGTCCGAGGCACTCCAGTTGCGGGGAAGTGATGCGTGGGAAGTGATGATTGCATGAGGGCGCGAGGTGTAGGACACTGACGACTTCTGCCTGGTACTCTCGTGCGTGCTCCATCTCGTGTGCCAGGCACTGCTGGCGGAACAACTGGTAGAACGGCTCCACGAAGAGTGCCGTGAAGTCCGGCAACACGCTCCTGTCGAGGGGGAAATCCTCTCGCTCATGCAGGTGCCCGCACCTTTCACGATCGACCGGCGGATCCGGAAGCTCGAGCCGGCGCGCCTCCTCGAAGTCGGCCGCGACACCGCGAGCG
>CAZUGW010000048.1:3280-9589 GCA_964620055.1 uncultured bacterium | reverse complement strand
GATCAGGGCAATCTGAACCGTGCCGTTCTCGCGCTCAAAGCGCACAGCCGCGTCCGCGCTTGTGAAGTTCGCCCCCCGAGTGCGCCGGCCGTTCTTGCGCGTCCGTTCGCAGAGGTAGTTGTGCTCGCCGATCCACTCAAAGGCCAGGTACTGCCCTTCCGCCTCGAAGGGCAGTACCCGTCGTATCTGGGGGAACAGTGGGCGCAACAGCGCAGTCAGTGCCTCTGGCTGGGCGAGGAAGGGAAACAGGAAGTTCACACAACACACCTGGGAATCACAGAGGTGATTGCTGGGCCTGCTATCCTGGCCATCGTGCCAGCGAATTCCGTAGTCGCGAAAGTACCCGATCGCGTGCTGGCGGATGCCGCCAAAGAGATTATGCTCGGCATGCTCAACGGGAAGACAGAACGGTCGGGGCCGCCTCCTGTAGACGCCGTCGCCCCGCGTGTCGGCCGGAAATATGCCAGGGAGATCCCTGATGGAGGCTTGCCGTTGCTTCTCACAATCCAGAAGTGATCCCATGGTGGTGTCCCCCCGTCCGAGCTTCTTCACTCCGGCATCAGCCCCGGCCGCAGCCGCAACTTCTGACGCAGTCCCTCATCAATGTCCCCCCAGTGCTCTGTCAGCAGGTCGACCAGTTGCTCCCCATCGATGGTACCGATCCTTGGGAACCCGGACTCGATGGCGAGTGCACGCGCCTTCGGGTGGAACTCTGCCGTAGTAAGGAACACCCCTTGCGCGCCCTGCGGAATGCTGGCCCGCAAGGCCTTCACCTCGCCGGGCCCGATCCGGACGCCGAGCTGGTAGCGCTTGGCCTGGGCTCTGACCCTAACCTTCGCCATGCCGGCGATATCCATCTCACCCTGCGCGTCCACGCCTCCATCGCCGGGCCTTCCCATATGCTCCGCCTCGAAGCCTACGGCACTAAGCAGACTCGTGATGAGCAACTCGAAGTCAAGCGCATCCAGGGCGAGCACTCGCCGTAGGATGGCGACGTGATGCGGCTCAACGCTATTCTCCGGCGGCGGCACGTCCGTCTCCACCCCGATACTCTCGAAGAAGGATTGCTGCTGATCGAAGCTCGTTATGGCGAAAACGGTCTGCCAGGCCCGCAACGCATACTGGAGCGGAATGGAGAGCTTCGAGCGCTCCAGGAAGAGCGGCATCCACGACACAACGCGTCGGTGCTGGAGGGGGCAGGATTTGTCCCCCTCGACGTACTGGTACGGTGCATCTTGCAGAAGCCCGTAGTGAAGCCGGTCCGAGTTCTGGGTGGGCGTGAGTACGTAGTCCCCAGGTTTCATCTCCAGCAGAAACCGCACCATGTTCCCGACGTGCTGCCCGGCCACATATGGGTTCGCCTGGTGGGGGTGCAGCTCCACATACCGGGCCTGGATCTGCTCCCTTGTGGCGCACCCGGAGAGATCCGTGTTCCTCTCCCAGGCATACGCCACATACTCGCCGTGTCGAAACACGTCTGCGTACTTCCCACCATCAGCTCGCACGCAGTAGATACCAGCCATTTCAGTTGCCTCTCATTGTCTGCTGGAGCGTCCGCCCCACACACGCCAGCTGCCTCGCCGAATCTGATGCCCTGGCGGGTAGCACACCCGGGTGATATCCCTACCGTCCCGGCCCAAACACGTCCCGGTATCGCTCCACCTGCACTGGTAACTCCTCGTCATATCGGATGATGATGACTCGGTAGCCGAGGTCGGCCAGTTTGGCCCGTTCTATGCGGTCCTGTTCTCGCCGCTTGGGTTCATCGTGGTGAGGGCCGTCGCAGAAGACGGCGACTCCGCGACGGCCATCCCGCTCGTAATAGAAGTCGGCCTCGGCATACACCTCGGGCTCGGGCCGATACTGCGTACGATCAGGCAGTTTGCGGCCCGTCTCGTAGAGCAACTGGAGCATGTCCTTCTCCAAGCTCGACCGGCTATCCACTCGCTCCTGCAACGATGCGAAGTGTTCGTCACGATCGGGGGCGGCTGCGCCTCGTCGGGTGGTCGAGGAGGCCAGCTGCATGAGGAGGTCCTTCACGATCAGCCGATTCAATCTGGGGTGGTCGCCCTGGTTCGTGTAGCTCAGCAGGCAGTGATAGCAGGCCCGGCTACACGCGTCCTCCAAGTCCTCGCCCGTTTCGGGGTCGAAGTGGCAGATGCGCAAAGCCTCCTGCGCGACCTTGGCGATGGCATCGTCCTCCGAGATGAGCCGGGGCCAGACACCTGTTCCGCCTTCGGCCTGCTCCCACAGGAGGATGTAGCGGTGGTCGCCCGCGCCGATGCGGTCGGCCGCGATCTCCCGTTCTTCAATGTTATGCAGCTCCTGCATCCCACGTTGCAGTGCGTAACCGAGGCTGGCGAGAAAACTCTCTGGGTCAGCCTCCTGCGGGATCTCGGGGCGCAGCAGGAGCAGGTTCCGCGTGTCTTGCACGAAGATGCGGACATCGGTGCGCGGGTCCCGGTCTGCGCTATCCGGGTCAAAGGCGGTCTCACCCGGTCGCTTCGCCCAGCGGCCGGTCTGTCCGTCGATGGTGAAGCCCCGCTGCTTCGACTTCTTCCACCCGTGGTTGATGCGCCAGAGGGCGGCCTGGGGCGAATCGCCGGCACCTAAGGCCACTGCGTTCTCGACCTGCTGCGTGCCATCCGACCGGACGGCGAACCGATATTGGAGGGCGAGGACGAAACCCTGGCGCAGGCGCTCCTCCTCGTCGCAGGTGATCCGCTCCACCCGCCGCCCAAACACCGTGTTCATCTCGAAGAGCCGGGGCAGGTAATCGCAGCGCGCGGCGTCCAAAGGGGTGCCACAGTTGTCGCAACGGTCCACGTGGGCCCCGACGCCTTCGTGGAAGTAGCCGCACGTTCCGCACAGCTTGGCGGAGGTGAGCCGCTGGTCAATGCCACCTGGCGGCAAGAGGCTCCGGCATACCTGGTACTTCCCCCCTTCGTGGTAGAGCAGATTCCGGGGTCCAAACTCGTAGATCCCCAGGAACCGCGGGCGGTCGATCACATCCTGCCGGTCGTCGCGAGGAACCATGGCCAGCACCGGCAACCGAGGGAAGTTGTAGCCCGGAATGAAACCTTCACTGGCCAGATATCGGTAGGGGTAGAAGTCCGACTCGGAGTAGCCCGCGGCTCGATTCAGGAGCAGGTCAATCTCCCGCCGGGCCTCGATCTCCCGCCGCTCGGCCGCATGGCGTTCCTTCTGGGGGGTCCGGTGGTTGTCGATGATCCGACGCGCTTCGTCTCGTTCTCGGATAGCCGCGGTGTAGAGGCCACGCCACCGTCCGAAGGCCTGGTCGAACTCGGCCGGCGCCGACGCCAGTGCCCGGTCGAGCCAGTCGTCGGTGAACCACAGGGCATGGCGCACGGCCTCGCCGCAGGCGTCGAGGGCAGCCTGGCACATGGCACGCACCCGGGAGAGTGAGTCGGGTGAGAGTTGGATGCTCTCCTTCATCGCCTGGTTGAGTGGATAGCCTTCAAGCTCCACGTCCAGCACATCGGCGATGCTCTTCTGAAGGCTTTGGCCGGTCTTGGCCAGCCACACTGAGTGGACGTGCGCACGCACGAGTTCTTCGTTGCTCAGGTCAAGGCGCGCGGCGGAGACGGCCCCGGCCACGATGTCCGGGCGACGCCGGAAGAAGTACTGGTCGTGACTGCTCATCTCGCCGCAGAAGGTCACTACCAGCGCCGGCTGTCCGCCTCGTCCCGCGCGGCCGCTGCGCTGGGCGTAGTTGGCCGGCGTCGGCGGTACGTTCCGAAGGTGCACTACGCTGAGGTCAGAGATGTCGATCCCCAACTCCATCGTCGGCGAGCAGAAGAGCGCGGTCAGTTCACCGTTACGGAAGCGCTCCTCCCGCTGCTGTCGGAGTTCAGACGGGACCATCGCGGTGTGCTCGCGGCCCTCGACTCCGGCAAGATCCTTGGCCGTCTCTCGATAGAGCTGGGCGAAGAACCTATTCGCCTCCCTCTCCCGGCCGAGGAGCCGATCATCCGGCGTCCAGTGGCCGCGGACAGGATCGGGGTCCGGCGGGGTGCCGTCACCAAGTCTCCAGCGTAAGCTGTTGGTGAGGACCTGGAGGCGCTCGATCTCCCCCGCTTGAGACACCGTCAGATACTGGCCACGCAGCGCGTTCACGAGGGCCCGGAGCAGGCCCGTGTACTGATCGCCAGTCAGATCCTTTTCCGTTCCCCAGGTGCGCCGGGCCCGGAGGTAACGTCCCACCTTGGAGGTCGGCCCAAGACTCCGGCCATCGCCACCGGCCCGGCCTGCAAGCAGGAAGGAGGTTCCCTGGTGTAGCTTCTCATTCTCGCCGAAAGACCACGGTGGCTTGATGGTCTGCTCCACCCGCTTGCGCAGCTCGTTCTGCGCCTCCTGACTCAGGGGTCTGGCATCCAGGGCCAGCTCGCGCAACAGGTGCAGGAGGAAGGCGCGAACGATGCGCTCTCTGGCCTCCGGGCTGGCGGCCTCCAGAAGCTGGTGGGCCTGCCAGGGTCGCGCATCGCGACAGAACTCAGAGAGGCCGGCGAAGTCCATCTTGAGCAGGCCGCACTGCTCCAGGTTTGGCTGGATGATGCGCCACCCACGCCGGAGATCCTCATACACCCGGTACTCCAGCAGCGATCGGAACACGTCCTCGTTCCGCCGTTGTCCCGGGCCGAGGTCAACGGGCTCCTTCGCGTACAACGCCTGCGGGAGCGCCAGGGCCGAGAACACCGCCGGCACGATAGTGGCGTGGTCGAGTGCCTTCGCCTCGGTGAGGGCGCCGTAGACCGCGGCTCGCGCCAGGGCTACCAAGACGAAGTCGTTGAGGTGTCCCGCCTGGAGAGAAGCATCCTGGCGGTTATCGGTGAAGCTCAGCAGCTTCCGGGCCTTCTTCTCCACGCTCGTGTCATTCCCGAGGTAGACCGCCGCGGACATCGCCGCCAGGGTGGTGGCCGTGCTCCGGCCGGTGTGGCTGAGCTTCGTCAGCTTGCGGAAGTCGTTCCGCTCGTTCCGTTCGTAGGCGATGCCACAGCGCGGGCACAACGCGAAGGGCTTGGGCTGGAACCATCCCGCGACGGCCTCCTCCTCCAGCGAGTCCACCGCCCCGGTCGCGCTGACCTTCATCCGCTTCGGGATGTGCGGCTTGTAGTCGGCCTTAACCTTCGGCGTCTTTCCTCGGACATCCCAGAAGTGGTCGGGCAGGTTGTCCATGATGATCTCGTCCGACCACTCCCCTGTCTCGTCGAGCAGGAAGTACCCGTCAGTAGTGCTGTCATCGTCGTCAGAACTGGCCTCCTCCAGGAACGGCGCATCGGGTTCCAGCCGCTCCCCTCCATCCAGCTTCCGGCGCGCGACCATGTAGTATTCCTGGCCGCACTCCCGGCAGAAGGCAAGGGGGTACAGGTACGACTCCCCGTCGGGCCCGTACTGCTGACCCTCCAGGGTGATGTGTCGTTCCGCCGCCGGCCGCATACCCGCATGGACGGCCCCACCGCCGGCGAGAAACTGGTGGAGGCGGAAGGCGAAGAGTGGATCGCCGTCTTCGTTCCGAGTGGCGTTCCCCAAGGAAAGCAACGCGTGGAGCTTCTCCTGACACGTCTCCACCGGCAGGCCACTCCCCGTGCTCAGCGCGTGCACGCCCTCGACGAAGGTGATCGGCCTGCGACGGACTAGGCGCCCGTCCTCCTGGTCAATCCCGAAAGTCCACTCCAACCAGGCCGCGAGAGGGCTGGTGCGGATGCCCTCGATGGTGCCTGGAGGCGGAGGAGCCTCGACGGCGGCGCGAAGTGCAGCCCCGTCGGCTGGACGTTCCACAGGGATGATCCGGCGAAGGGTTTCGTCAATCACATTCTCCGGCTTCACCTCGACACCGAAGAGCTGAGTCGCGGTCTTGGCGGCGGCCGTTTGCCGCTCCTGTCGGGTGCCGCCGCTCACCATCGTGGCGCTCGTGCCAATGTGCAGGAGGCGGGGATTCCCGATGCGCTCGTGGAGTCGGCGGATGAGCATGGCCACGTCCGCGCCCTGGCGGCCCCGGTAAGTGTGGAGTTCATCAATCACCAGAAACTCCACCTGGCCGGCGAGGGTGTGATCGAAGAAGTGGGCTTCGGTGGGGCGCAGGAGCATATACTCCAGCATCACGTAGTTCGTGAGGAGGATGTGAGGCGGGTGGTCAAGGATCCTCTGCCGGGCCTGGTCGCGCTCCTGGCCCGTGTACTTCTCGAAGGTGACGGGCGACTCCGGATACGCGCTGGTGTATTGCTTCAGGGCTTCGTACTGGCTGTTGATGAGCGCGTTCATCGGGTAGACGATGATGGCCCTGACCTT
>CAZUGW010000048.1:1562-3270 GCA_964620055.1 uncultured bacterium | reverse complement strand
GGGTTGGTGCGGAGGATGTGGTCGTAGATCGGCACGAGGTAGGCGAGGGTCTTCCCCGATCCGGTGCCCGTAGTCACCAGGTACGGCTCCCAACGGCGGGCGACCTGCATCGCCTCGTGCTGGTGCCGATAGAGGCGGAGGGGCCCGCCGTCTCTTCTTCGGAAGAACCGGGCCGTGGTGGGAGTGATCCCACCGGGGGCGGCCAGCTCGTCGAGGGTCGGCCCCGGCTCATAGGCGGGGTTCAGTTGCAGGATGCTCTCGGGCCAGAAGTCACCCTCGTCAAACCGCTCCTGGACGTGGGCGGCGATCCGCTCGTCCCGGATGCGGACGAAGCTCTCGATGTACTGACGGTAGTCGGAGACGACTTTGTCACGTAAGGCGAAGACGTCCATGGGTGGAGAACCTCCCAGCCCCGCGGCAGGAATCTTTGCCAACCCTCTTGCGGAGCGGCTCAAACCGGGTATAATTATGTTGTCCCTGACCCATGGTCAGGGACCCGCAAAGGTTTCCGCCGCTGGACCTCACCAGCGGCGATTCGCTTTCTTGTGGCCTCCTCCCTACCATCGCGGGTTTCCCCGCACGGTGGGCAGGATAGCGAGGTCCGTCACTACATAGGCCGTGATGAACACCGCCTGTGTCGGATCTGTGGTAAGCAGCTCACACACAACCAGATAGGGGGTCGCAAGATCAAGCGCGATGCGCCGCGTGGTGCCGCCCGGCATGACCCGCCTATAGAGTTCGAGTGACGGCTCTCGGAGGGCCCACCCAATCCAGTTCATCCTCTCGGCGCGAGTGAGATCGAAGGCCACCTTCTGACCCCTGCGCGTCGACGACGTATAGAAAGCGTGCCCGAACTGGTTGCTGTAGAAGCGCACGCGGAGACCGTCAAAGGTGGTCAGCGGGCTGTTACGCACGTAGTGGGCATCGAAGTGCGCTCGATAGTCGGCCTCGCTGGGGAGGTGCAGGAGCGGTGGCGGCACTACCAGCCTCCCTGTGGACGGAACCGGAAGACGTTGAACTTCTCCTCCGACCGCGGGGTGGGCGCGATTTCACCCCGTCCGATGTGGCCGCAGATGCTCTCTACCACCGCGTTCTTGACCTGACTGGTGCCTCTGCCGTTGAAGCTGTAGCTCACTGCCCCAAGCAGTACATCAGTGAGCTGCATCAGGTCGAGTTCGCGAGAGGGCAAGGCCTGGACGCCGAGGATCTCAGAGGTGAGGTTGGCGTTCCGTAGCACCCGCTCCAGGGTCTGCACCCGACCCGCACTTCGGTTGGTCTTCATGTCAATGAAAATGCGGTAGCGATTCTGGTCCAGAATCCAGTGATGGAGGAGTTGATAGTAGAACTTGTAGAACATCAGCTCCTGGTCCGAAGCGTGGAACCGCACTGCATCCATCTCGTCCGCCGGCAGCACGATTGCCCGGAACCGCACCTGCTCACCGAAGAACAGCTCCGTCAGATCCAGGTAGAACTGCTCCCTGGACCGACTCACCTTGTGCCACTTGAATTCACCGCCAACCGAATGGCGGTGTCTTAGCTCCTGGACGCGCTCCTTGAGGTGCTGGCGCTGGTTTGACTCAAGCCACAGGCTGCCCAGGCAGACGAACCCGGCCCGGTCTCGCCCGGTGAATAGCTGTTGGCGGCTTTCGTCGCAGTAGACTTCAAAGTCCATGGCTATCGGCCTCCAAACATCCGCTCCCACGCCTCT
>CAZUGW010000048.1:0-1552 GCA_964620055.1 uncultured bacterium | reverse complement strand
GAGGCGTTTCGTGCGGTACTCGCCGTACTTCCTCGCTTCGCTCGCCTTCAGCACCCGGAAGGTCTCGCCCGGGAAGTCAGTGGTGCGGGGGGCATCGGGTGGGTCCTCGGTGGGATCGAGGATGTCCGACAGCTCCCGGTCGGTGAGGTCGTGCGGGTCGAGAATGTAGCGCAACTGCTTCCGGGTGAGGCCGTAGAGATGGGCGTAGTAGGCGTCGAGTTCGGCCCGCAGGATCGCTCGTCGGTCGGGGTCCCACTGGAAGGGCGGCCCGTCGTATCCCACGTCCTCCGCGAATGGCTTCAGATCCCATGCCGTGTAGCTCAGTTCGAGCACGCGTGGAACAACGAAGGTCAGGTTGGCGGCCGCGTAGGAGGACGGCGCGATGATAGGGAGCTGCTTGAGGATGAAGTAGGATAAATGGCCCGCTACCTTGGTCCGCACCACGAAGTCGGCCACGAGGCTGTTGAGATCGGCGAGGAGGCAGCACTGTAGGTCGGGAGAACATGTCGAGAGCATTAGCGGCATGGTATGTCCGGCTCCTAGACGAGGCACAACGGCGAACACGGCGGTCCGCTCCAGCCCGCCGCCGGTGATGTCCCGGAAGCCCACGAGCCACTTCCGTTCCCAGTCCTTGAGCCGTCCCGCTACCTCTGTTGCTGGCAGCCAGTACCGCGGCTCCACGCCGTACGTCGGATCGCGCTTCTGGTGGTCCGTCGGCTGCGGAAGTATGGCAGCGTTGAGATTGGCCTGTGTGGCACCGCTGTACGTCCCCCACCGGTGGTCATACTGGTGGATCAGCTTGGCCTCATAGAGCGGCAGGTAGGATCGGGGGATCCGCTCCCGGAAGTGATTCCTATTTTTGAAGACCTCCGACCTACCTGTCATGTTGATCATCTGGAGGAAAGAGATCCCCCAAGCGTTCTGGTGGTGATCGACGGCCCGGCCCTCGCACACCAGGACCGGCACCGTTTGGTACAGGGCCTTCACCAGGATGGCGTCCGTCCGAGTGCGGTACGTCGGACAGGTGCCTGTGTTCGGGCTGAAGAGCGCTAGGTCTTCGGTCTGCAGGGTGAAGTGGCGGCGCTGGTCTGCCACATCTGTAGCACGCCTGCAAAAGAACACTAGATCGCATTCGGTCTCCCTCTTGTGGGCCAGCGTCAGCAGACAGAACTTGAATGCGTGATGGGTGCCCGGGAAGAGAAGCGCCTCATTCTCGAATCCGTGGACGCTGGGAATCTGGCCGCGCGCCATGAGATCCGAGAAGAGTGCCTTGTTCGAGTCATCCGTTGCAATCCCACAGGGGACGACCACGCCTGCCCGGCCCAGGGGCGACAGCAGGTTTGCGGCTGCCTCCGTGAACCCCCCATACAGGTTGATCTTGCCGCCGCTGAGGAACCGAAAACGACCGGACTGTCTCATGAACAAGCCTGTGGCTTCCGTGTCATGGCAGTGTCCGTGCCACTCTAAATAGAGCGATGGATTGGTAGTCTGAAGACGCTCTATAGCGGCCTTCCGGGCACTGCCGGGGAGTCGGGCGACTGACGCAGCGCGG
>CAZUGW010000047.1:0-13466 GCA_964620055.1 uncultured bacterium | reverse complement strand
TGACGGACACCGCCCGCGCCCCACGCAACGGCTCGGCCTGAGGCGACCGGAGGTCGGCTAGGGCAGGGAACAGGAGCACGGCGCTCACGGCCATCGCCAGGGCCGCCATCCACCCCCACCCGGCCACCAGCAAGGCGCGATAGAGCGTGATCTTGGCGTGGAATCCAACTGTCGGAGGCAGTCCCACCAGGGCGAACCACGCCAGTCCTCGGCCGGCCGCGCCCAGCCCCTCGCCCGCGCGCGACTCGCCCCTTGGGAAGCTGAGCGCGGCGAGCGCGGCGGCGAGAACGATGGCCACAAGTTGTAGGAGGGCGGCGCGCAACCCGCCACTCTCATCAACGCGAATCGCCGCCGCCATACCCAGGATGGCGTAGGCCAGCCCGTTCACCACCGCCCAGCCGAAGCGCGACGCTCCCGGCCCCGGGCGCGCGGCGAGGTAGGCGGAGATCAGCAGCAGACCTCCGCCCAGTGCCAGCGCCAATCCAGAAGTGGTCGTCGGTGTCATCGCGTGCCCACTTACGGTCTCAAGGTCAGTACGTTTCCCACCACCAGCGCGCTCCATTTGCTCACGGGCCCCTGGAGCGCGCCCAAGGCCACCACCGCTGCCGCGGCCAGGAGGAGTTGCACTCCCTCCCACCGCCGCGGGGGCGTCAGCGGCGGGGCCGGCTCGTTCCGCAGGAACGCGCGCCGAAAGGCTCCAATCACCAGCCCGAGCAGCAGCAGATCGGTCAGCACGAACACGACGACCAGCACCCGCTGCTGGCCCGCGAGCATCCCGGAGAGGAGCGCGCGCTGTTCCCAGAACCCCGGGAGCGGCGGCACGCCGGCCAGGGACAGCCCTCCCGCCAGGAACGCGATCCCGGCGAGCGGCATCTTCCCCAGCAGCCCGCTCAGCCCGGGCAACCCGTCTGTGCCAGCCCGATTCAGCACCGCACTCATTGCCGACCACAGCGCGAGCAGAGCCAGCGGTGCGGCGAGCAGATGCAACGCCGCCGCGGTCAGCGCCGGCCCGGACGCCGACTCGGTCGGGTTAGCGGCAACGCTCAACGCGAGCAGGAACTGGCCCGCCTGGGCCATCGTGAGCCAGGCGATCAACTCCCGCAGACTGCGTCCGACCCAGGCCCCCAAGAGGCCGCCCGCGAGCGAGAGCAGGCCCAGCGTCAGACTCGCCCGCGCGAACCCAGGCGCCATGGGCAGCACCATCGTCCCTGGAAGCAGCCGCAGTGCCACCGCCATCCCGGTGAGCGCCAGCAGTGTCCCGCAAGCCCACGCGGTGCGCGAGCTAGGTCGCGCGAGCCGCGGCAACCACGCGTGGCCGGGGAAGGCGGAGAGCAACGGGGTGGCACCCAGGAGCACGGCCAGGCCGATCAGTCGCAGGGCCGGCGGTTGCGCCGCGAGGAGGGCGAGCGAGAGGCCGGAGGTGGCCGTCCCGACGGACTGGTTCCACAGCAGCAGCGCCCCGCCCGTCAGGAGCAGGCCGCCGACGAACGTCAGCTTGAGCATCCGGTCGGCCTCGCCCGGGGACTCCACGCTGGCAAGCAGCCAGGCCGAGACCAGGGTGAGTTGGAGGAAGAAGAGCAGGGCGATCAGGTCCGCGCTCAGGATCGCGGCGGAGGCCGCGCCGAGGGCGAGCAGCAGGAACGCGGCCCGCCGATGCGGGGCCGTGGGCGTGGGGAGGGAGTACCAGTGCAGGGAGATCAGAAACCCGAGCGCATGGACCACTAGCGCCGCGGCTGCGGAGAGGCTGTCGGCGCGAAAGCGGAGCTGGTAGAGGTCGCTGGTCCACCAGTAGTTGACCTCCGCCCCTGGGCCGGCGAGCGCGGTGCGCAGGAGTGCGGCGGCGATGGACACGCCCATGAGCGCGGCCAACGCGCCGAGGGCGAACGGCGCGCGGGGCAGGGACTCCGCCTCCGCCTCCGAGTGCGGGCGGAGCGCGAAACGCGGGAAGATCGCCGCGCACAGCGCCGCGAAGAAAGGAAGGGCCAGCAACCAGTTCAGCAGGATCTCGTCCGGGCCGATCATCCGCATCCCCCGGCGCGCGACCCCGCCGCGCGCCGCTGTTGGAGCAACCGAGAAGCGGCTATGACTTCGGGGTGCGAGGTTTCGCCGCCTTCTCCGGCTTTGGGGCGACGACCGCGTAGGAACTCACTTGGGCGACGATCTCGACATTGCTCTCCCCGTAGGCCTTCACCGTCACCTCGTGCTTGCCGGGCTTCAGCTTCGTCACGTCCCAGCGGTAGCCGTAGGGCGGGGCGTTGGTGATCGCCCGCGTCTGCCCGTCCACGCCAAAGGTGACGAACTCGGCCGGCGGCCCGCTGTACCCCACCACCAGGTCCACCACCCCGCTCACCTTGGAGCCGGGGGAGGGGAGAAGAGTAAGCCTGGGCGCGGCCAGGCGCGGCGTCGCCTCCTGGGGGATCAGCGGCGGCACCATTCCGGGTTCCTCGGAGAGCGCCTGCCCTTCTCCCTCCACGCTTCCCACCAGCAACTCGGTATGCTCCACCCAGGCCGGCGGTGGAGAGTAGTCGGGCAGGAAGATCGTATCCTCCAGCTTCCCGCTGTAGAAGCTGTACTCGAGACAGATCGCCAGCCCGGCCAGATACTCCGCCGCGGAGAGCCGCTGGCCGTTCACCCACACCGCGGTCGGGATAACCTGGAGCTGGTCTGTCCAGTGCAGGCACTCGCCGGCCTGGGAAAGGAACAGGTCGGTGGGAATTTCCCGCCCCGTCTCCAGATCGAGCGCGGCGTCCGGGAAGTCCTGGGGATCGAGCACCGGCGGGCTGACGGCCCCGAGGCTGATGGAGACGGTCTTCGGCATCTCGCCGTCCGTGTCCCAGCGGTAAATCGTGCGGTTCAGGAGGACGAAGG
Source organism: uncultured bacterium (assembly GCA_964620055.1). Taxonomy (GTDB): domain Bacteria; phylum Armatimonadota; class Hebobacteria; order Hebobacterales; family Hebobacteraceae; genus CAZUGW01. The sequence continues at coordinate 10,598 of CAZUGW010000047.1, read as the reverse complement.
CGTCGGCGGCGGAGATCCTTTGCCGGCCGCGAGAGGTGACGACCTGCCCCCAGTCCGGGATGGCGCCGAGGTCGCCGAGCAGGTTCGAGACCGATTCGGCCAGGTCCACCACGGCCCGCCCTGACATCGAGATGAACGTCGTCTCCGACTCCTCCGGCGGGGCCTGCTCCTCCGCGGCCTGCGTCTCGTCGGAGTACATGCTGTCGTCTTGGGCCCGCGCGGTAAGCGCCGCCAGGCCGAGGCTCAACGCGACCAGCAGGATGAGCAAGATCAGACGTCTCATTTCGGGTCACCTCTCTTGCTGCGCCGCATAGCAGTTCGCCACTCCCCCTCTAGATTCCTGTGCGAGAGTACCGCGACCAGCGGCGTTTGAACCTCCCCGTGGATAGTGTTATCCTAGAGCGGCGTTCAGCTTACGAAAGGAAGCCCGGATGGAGCCGATTGCTGTCACCTCGCTCGCTGAGATCGTCGCCGCAGAGCTGCAAGGCAGCGGCGATGGTCCCTGCGCCTCGGCTCCGCCGAGGCCGGGACCCCGGCCCGAAGGGCTCAGGGGCCTGACCGTTTCTGCGGTCAGCATTGACTCCCGGCGGATCGGCGAGGGAGCGGTGTTCTTCGCCCTGCGTGGGACGCGCACCGACGGTCACCTCCACCTCCCCGAGGTTTGCGCCAACGGCGCAGTGGCGGCGGTAGTCTCCCGTGACTGGGCCGCGCCCGCCGACCTCCCCCCGCGATTTCCGCTCCTCCGCGTGGACGACCCGCTGCTCGCGCTCCACCGCCTGGCCGCGTGGTGGCGAAGTCGGTTGGCCGGCAAAGTGGTGGCGATCACCGGCACCAGCGGCAAGACAGTGGTGAAGGACGCGCTGGTGCGGGCGCTGCTCACCCGACGCCGCGCGGTAGGCAGTATCGGTAGTTACAACAGCCAACTCGGCGTGCCGCTGTCGGTGCTCAACGTTCCACGGGACGCGGAGTTTGCGGTGCTGGAGGCCGGCATCTCCGCGCCGGGTGAGATGGCGCGCCTCGAGGCCATGCTTCGGCCCGATTTCGGTCTGCTCACCAACCTCGGGATGACGGCGGACTACACCTTCGATGGGGAGGAGGCAGTAGCGCGGGAGAAGCTCGCGCTCTTCTCCCGCCTCCCGCGCGACGGCTGGCTCCTGGTCCCCGCCTCCGCCGAGCAACTCGGGCCGCTGGTCTCGGACCTGCCCTGTCGCGTCCTGCCGTTCGGCGCGCCGAGCGAGGACCTGCCCTTCGTGACCGACCGCCGCCCCGTCGCAGACGGTGTCCTCCTGCGGGTCAGGTTCCCAGGCGACGAGGTCCAGGAAGTTCGCGTGCGGACCTCCTCGCTCGAGCTGATCGCGGACCTTGAACTCGCCATCAGCGCGGCCTATCTCCTAGGGGTGAGCCCCGAGGAGATCGCGGGGGCGCTCGCTGGGTACGAACCGTCGCATACGCAGGTCGAGGTATGGCGCTCGCCGCTGGGGGTGACGCTGATCAACGACTCCGGGGCGGCCGACCTGCTGTCTGTTCAGGACGCACTGCGCTACCTCGAAGGGGCGCGGCGGGCCGGGGGGAGAAGCGTATTCGTCTTCGCCGGTCCGGCCGGCGTCGCCCGCGGGGAGGGGGCGCGTCTCGGCGAGATGGCGGCCCAGCATGGCGTGCAAGTGTTAGCCCTCGTCTCTCGCCCCGATGCGGACGGGGTGGAAGCGGCCTTCCTTCGGGAGCACGCTCTACGCTCCACTCTCCACGCTCCACGGCCGGAGACGCTCCACGCGCCACGCACCGAGGACTTGACCGATCTCCTCGGCCCGCGGCTGCAGCCCGATGACACGGTGCTGTTCATCGGGCCGCCGAGCACCGGAATCGAGCAGGTGGCGCGCGACATCACCGGGACCATGGCCCAGACCAGACTGGTGGTGGACGTGCCCGCCCTGGTCAACAACATCGCGCGCTTCCGCCGCCTGGTCGGTCCGCGCACGCGCCTCCTGGGCATGGTCAAGGCCCTGGCCTATGGGAGCGCGCTGGTCAGCATCTCCCGCGAGCTGCAGCAACTGGGCCTGGACTGGCTCGGTGTCTCCACACCGGACGAGGGGATGTTGCTGCGCAAGGCCGGGATCGAACTTCCCGTGCTCGCAGTGCTCTGTTCGGCCGAGGAAGCGGCGAAGGTGGTGCGCCACCGCCTCACCCCGGCCGTGCATTCCTTCGATCTGATAGCACCCTTGGCCGCGGCCGCCCGCGCCGCCGGGGAGGCGCTCGATGTGCATCTCAAGGTGGACACCGGGATGCGGCGGCTGGGGGTGATGCCGGAAGAGCTTCCCGACTTGGCGCGCCAGGTGGCGGAAACGGGTTGGCTTAAGATCACGGGCCTGATGACCCACTTCGGCTGCGCCGAGGATCCCTCCCAGGATGATCTCACCCGAACCCAGCTCGCGCGCTTCCAGGAGGCGATGGCGCAACTGCGCGCCCTCGGCCACACCAATCTCATCTGCCATGCCGCGGCCACCTCGGCCGCGGTGCGCTTCCCGGAGAGCCGGCTCGACATGGTGCGCATCGGCCTGGGACTCTACGGCCTCTACCCCTCCCCCGCCGTGGCGCAGGTTTTCAACCTGCGCACCAACCTGCGTCTCGACCTCGCCGTCGCCCTCGTCACGCGCCTCGTCGAGGTGCGCACCTACCGTCGCGGCGACCGCATCGGCTATGGCGCGACCTACGAAGTGCCCCACGACGGGTTCCGCGCGGGCATCATCCCTATCGGCTATCACGACGGACTTCCCTGGCGACTCTCCAATCAGGGCTACGTGCTGGTCAACGGCCGCCCCGCGCCCATCGTCGGGCGGGTCTCCATGGACTCCGCGGTGTTGGACGTGAGCGAGACTCCGGGCGCCCAGGTGGGAAGCGAGGCCCTGATTTACGGAAAACACGGTGGTTACGTGCTGCGCCCAGAAGAGGTCGCCGCGCGGTCCGACACCATCGTCTACGAGTTGCTCACGCGGATCGGGCCGAGGGTGCAGAGGGTGTTTGTGGCGTGAACGGGGGGCAGGCACGCACAGAGAGTGACTATGGAACGCGTAGTCCCCAGTGAAGCACAACTGCATGCCATCGTGTCTAGGCATTACTCATCGAGCCTGAAAACTGCAGAGGTGGTTCATCACCACTGCAACACCCACGTCTATATTACGATGGAGGATGATACGCGCGTCATTGTTCGTATATGTGACGGTCCGTATTGGACTGAGAAAGCGCATCAGATGGAGAAGTTCAGGAGGGAGCAGTATGCCTGGGAGTACCTGAAGCGAGTGGACGGAGTTCTCACACCCGAAGTGATCGCAATCGAGGCCGACGAATCCATCATGCCGTGTCCATTCCTCATCATGACACATATCCCGGGCACGCGAATGGCCGAGGTGATCTGGACACTATCGCCAAACGAACAGATATGCCTGATCGAAGAACTCGGGGCGCTGGCCCATAGCATCCATGCTCTGGAGATCAACAGTGCCTCCCTGCCAAGCGAGATGATACGATGGGGCGGACATCGAGAGGACCTTGGACTTCAACTCCAAGACTTGACCACGCTGGGGCTTATCACAGCTCCCGCGCGCGGGAGGATTGAGCAGTTAATGGATCGCTATTCATCGCAACTGGCCGCTATGGACGACGATATGGTGTTTCTGCATGGTGATCTTCACTTTGGCAATGTGCTTCTCCAGCGGGAGGACGAGCAGTGGCACATCTCCGGCCTGGTGGATGCCGAGCTGGCCGGTGTGGGTCCACGGGGCAGAGAGCTACGGCCGCTGGAACCATACTCTTTCAGAGCGCTCGGAATCCCAGGGATGCGCGAGGCGTTTCTCCGTGGCTATGGTGAGGGTTTCGGGCGCGATGAATACAGACTGGCGTACCTAACCTGCGAACTGGACGCCGACTGCGTTAACAGGCAGCTTCTTGAAGTGATCGAGTCCTCTGACCGGCTTGAAGGGCTTGATTGGATCGACATCTTCAACGAATAGGGGAACGGGAAACCGGGGACAGCCGGCGCGTACGGAAAGCACGTGTGAGCCAGTCCTCCTACCCCACCGGCAACGTAAACCCAAACACCGACCCCTCCTCCGGATCGCTCAGCCCACTGTCCGTAGTTCTCCAGTCCCCTCACCACTGCGCGGCTGCCGCACCTTGTGGATACAGCTCGATAGTGATAACATCATTGTGAATCTGTACTCGCGGGAGGCGGTGGTGGTACGGACACAGATCCAGCTAACAGAGCGTCAGTCTCGACGCCTGAAGACCCTGGCCGAGCGCAAGGGCGTTTCCGTCGCCGAGTTGGTCCGGCGCGCGGTGGACCATACCAGCGACACCAGCCTGATGGCGGACGAAGACGAGGTGCGCGCCCGCGCGTTGCAGGTCATCGGGAAGTACGCCGACACCGCCTCTGATGTGTCCGAAGAGCACGACCGGTATCTCGCGGAGGCATCAGGAATGAGATGAGAACAGACACAACCCTGTTCTCACCTCTTCAATCGTTTCCTGATTGTGCCAATGTCTTTATAGACTTCTCGGCGGTTGCCGACCTTCACAACCAAAACAATGAGGACTTCATCCTTCACCGCGTAGATAAGCCGACAGTCCCCGATCCGAACTTTGTACGCCTCGACCTCCGTCATCTTCTTGGCGCCTGTCGGCCTCGGATCCTCCGCAAGCTCACCAATGCAGTTCGCGATGCGTCTCTGCTGCGTCTTCGGCAGCTTGCCGAATTCCCGCTGCGCACCCGGATCGAAGATCACGTTGTATCTCATAGGCCATGTTCAGCCTTGATCTTTTCCCATGGAATACCCTCCCCTGTCTCCTCAAACCGTCGCAGTCGCTCTCGGATGGCAGGCAAGTCCCTTTCGTCTTCGATGGCGTCGAGTATCTGCTCCAGGAACTCCAAATCCTCTACAGGGACCAAAGCGGCCACCGGCTTGCCCCGTCGCGTCACCCTCATGCGCTCATGGCGGTACTTGATGCGGTTGATAAGCTCTCCCAAACCGTCCCTTACCTCTTCCGACGTTACGGTAGTCATTCAAGTATCCTCCCTGTTATTCCCAATATTCACGGGATTCGCAGGTTTAGTGTACCTTATTTCCGGGTCGCCGGCAACGAAAAACCCTCCCTCTCGCGAACAGTTGCGAACCTCCCCAACGATTGGCACATGACCTTGGGGAACGGGGGGGGAACATGAGACAGTCGCTTGTCTCTCATCTCACCGGCAACGTAAAGCTAAACGTTGACCCCTCCTCCGGTTCGCTCTGCGCCGACACGGTCCCCCCGTGCTTCTCCACGATGGAGCGGACGATGGCCAGCCCCAGGCCGGTCCCCCCGTCGTGGCGCGACCGGGCGGCATCGGCGCGGTAGAACCGCTCCCAGATGTACGGCAGTTCCGCGGGGTCAATCCCCCGGCCGGTGTCTCTCACGGAGACGCACACCGCGCCGTGGCGTTGCCACCCCGTTGGGGTGGCAACGCCACCCCCAGAGGGGTCCTTCCGCTCCGCCGAGATGGTGATCCTCCCCTGGTCGCGGTTGAACCGCAGCGCGTTGGAGATCAGGTTCACCATCACCTGATAGATGCGGTCGCCGTCGGCCTGCACCGGGGGCAGATCGGGGGGCAGGTGGAGCTCCACGGTCACGCCGCGCTCCTGCGTCTGCGTCTCGAACCCCTCCACCGCGTCCCGGATCAGGTCGGCCAGGTCCACCTCGTTCATCTCCAGCGCCACCGCGCCGGACTCGATACGGGAGAGGTCGAGCAGGTCGCTGACCAGGCGGCCGAGGCGTTCCGTCTCCCGGGCGATCACGGAGGCGCAGCGCATCTGCTCCTCCTCGCTGGCCGCGGTGCCGTCCACGATGGCCGCGGCGAAGCCGCTTATAGAGGTGAGCGGGGTGCGGATCTCGTGGGAGGCGTCGCTGAGGAAGCGTCGCCGCATTTCCTCCAGGCGGCGCGATTCCGTCACGTCCCGGACCACCGCCACCGCGCCCCATCCGCCTCCGGCGGACCCCCCCGCCCGCACGGGCGCGATGTTGAGCACCAGATGGCGCGTCGGCCGACCCCAGGCGAACTCCAGCGTGCGCAACTCGTTCCGGCTGAGACACTCGGAGAACCCCGCCGCCACCGCCTCCGGCAGTTGGCTCACCTCCGCGCCCATGTCGGGCTGCACGCCCAGCAAGGCCGCGGCCTGGGGGTTGATGAGGACGATCTTCCCCTCGGTATCTACCGCGATAATCCCCTCGGCCACGGAGGCGAGGATGCCGCGCAGCCGCGCCTGTTCCTGGTTCAGATCCGTCATCGTTTTCTGCAGGCTGTCGGCGAGGGAGTCGAACGAGGCCGCGAGCGCGCCCACTTCATCTCTACCGCGCACGCCCACCCGCTGGCTGAAGTCCCCCTCCGCCATCCGCTGCGCCATGACGGTGGTCCGCCGCAGCGGTTGGGTGACGCGCCGCGCCACGACAAACGCCACCAGCAACGCCAGGACCACCGCGGCCGTGCCTTCGAAGATAATCATGCGGCGCACCTGAGCCACGGTGTTGCTCACAAAGTCGGAGATCGTCGCGTGGAGAATGACCCGTCCCTTCCCGTTGGGGAGGGACGCTTGCGTCAACATGACGTCCTCCCCGCATGGGTTCGCCGTCCCGGAGTAGATGATCGTTTCGCCCGGGCGCGCCACCTCCGCCCCCGGCCCGGTCCCGCCCCGCTTGGTGCGGCCGCCGACCACGTCCGGCTTCGCGCCCTCAGGCCCCGGCAGCACCAGGCAGATCGCGGTGTTGGTGCTGTCGCTCATCAGCTTCACGATGTCCTGGAGTTGCTGCTGCGTGGGGTTGCCGGCCATCACCGGCATCAGGCCGATGGCGATGGCCTCGGCGCGGTTCTTCAACTGCTGTTGCGCCACCTCGACGTAGAGATCGCGAAAAGCGAAAGAAAGCAGCGCGATGATCGCGCCGAGGGCGACGGCCAGGCTCAACAACTGCGCAAGAAAGACTCGCCAGAAGAAACTACGCATGGCTAGAGAAGGCAAAAGTAAAAAGGCAAAACATACAGCAAACGGTTTGTTTTTGCCTTTTTCCTTTCGCCTTTTTCCTTTCCCCTTCACACCGAAGGGCGAGTCTCGAACTTGTACCCCATGCCCCACACAGTCGAGATCCGGAACGGGCGCTCCTGCGAGGCCCGCGTCTTCTGCCGGAGCCGCTTCACGTGGACGTCCACGGTCCGGGCGTCCGACTCCGAGTCATATCCCCAGATCCGGTCCAACAGCTCCGCGCGGCTGAACACGCGGCCGGGCTGGCTGGCCAGGCACCACAGCAAGCGGAACTCGGTGGGGGTGAGGTGCACCTCCTCGCCGTCCACCTCGACGCGATGCTGCACCCGGTCAATCCGCAAGCCGTGAAAGGTGAGCGCCTCGGCCTCGTCCGGGGAGGCTGTCCCCCGGCGCAACACGGCCTTGGCGCGGGCCACCAACTCCCGCGGGCTGAACGGCTTGACCACATAGTCGTCCGCGCCCAGTTCCAGGCCGACGATCCGGTCCACTTCGTCGCCCCGCGCGGTGAGCATGATGATGGGGACGCGGGAGGTGGCGCGAATCTGCCGGCATACTTCCCGGCCGTCCAGGCCGGGCAGCATCAGGTCGAGGATCACCAGGTCGGGGTGATGCTCTCCGTTCAGGCGCAAGGCCTCCCGGCCCTCTTTCGCGAGGATGACGTGGAAGCCCTCTTTGGAGAAATACATGTTGATCAGGTCCCGGACCGACTCCTCGTCATCCACCACCAGGACTTTCCGACCCGCAGCAGCGTCGTGTGCAGATGTGCTCATCGAGTTCCTCTCAGGGAGGGAAGGGAGGTAGGGAGGAAGGGGAAAGTGATCGCCCGCGCCCTCCCTACCTCCCTGCCTCCCTTTCTACTTCCATTTCCTCGGTAATGGCCTGCTGGACGTGACTGCGAACCAGGACGCGGCCCATCATCTTCAGCTTCCCGTTCACCACCAGGGCCGGGGGATTCACCACCCCGTAATCCAGCAACTCGTCGAGCTCGTCCACCTGCTCGACGGTCGCGTCGGGGGCCTGCAATTCCGCCACCACCTCGGTGGCGATCTTGGTCAGTTGCTGGCAGAAGTAACAGCCTTTCCCGATGATGCGAATCTGCAGGCCCATACCGCGATGATAGCACGGCCGCGGATTACCGGCAATCGCCTACCTTTGAACTTACTGTGAACCCAATGAGGCGGTATCAGTTGGTAGGATACCCACTCTGGGGAGGAGGGGAGGCAGGGAGGAAAGAAGCGCATACAAACAATGTGCCATGTGGCACATCTTAGCGTATAAGGTCCTTCGCTGCGCTCAGGATGACATTCGGGTCTAGGGCGGGGTGAGAATTCGCATGAGAAAGCGCGCGAAGGGGTGCGAAAACGTGCGAAATTCGCACCAGAAATGAGTTCTAGCCCTATTTACGTGCGTCCTGAGCGATCTTCTCGCGCGGAACGCGTTTTTCGCATTTCCGGTTCCTCGGGGATGAGGTTGTCAAGGTGCACGGGTAAGGCGTTTGGGATGATAGCAGGTTTTATGCATGGTGTCAAGGGGGGGGGGGCGGGGGCCCGGGGGGGGGGGCCTAACCGAAAGGGCCCCTACAGCCCTCGCGCCGGGTCAATCAACTCGTCTATGTGCCGGTGTGTCAGGCTGCTCGTCTTGACAATATGAACGCGGGTCGAGATGCCGTCCTGCACATTGGCCGGCGTGTAGAGAATTTGCGAGGCTCTGCCATAGTCCTGGTCCCTTACGACCAGATAGCAGCGTACCTGGAAGCCCGGGTTCAGTGCTGCAAACAGATTCCGGTACCGATCATTCACCGCCTTGTTTGCGGTACCGATGGTAGTCGCGACCTCGAAGGCCGCCTGGATCACCCTTTCGTGGAGGATCAGCAGGTCAATCTCTTTGATGATATTGAACGCCCGGAGAGGTAGGCCGAACTCGACATTGCTCGCCATCGGCACACTGGCTTCGGCTAGGTCTCGGGACTTGCCCTGCTCCGTCTCGCCCGCGTGGCATGAATAGCGCAACTGGTGCGCGCGCTGCACGAGCCGCGCGATCAGTTCGTTGTGGGTCAGTGATCCCAGCACCATCTCGTCTCCGCCAAGGAGGCTGGGTTGCACGACCACGGCCTTGGTCTTCACCTTGCCGCGCTGCTGCTCCGCGGACCTGAGGGCAAACCCCTTGCGGTTCCCCTGCCCCGGCAGGGGGGCCTCAACGCAGAGACGGGTCAGCACGTTATGCACCGCCTCCGCATTTGGTCGCTGGCTGTTCACCAGCATCTGATAGACCGCAGTCAGAAGCTCGTCGAGGGTCACGACCTTCTTCTCGTGGAGCAGGCTGAGGACGATCTGTTCTACGAGCATCTCCGCGGGAATCAGTTCGGACACCGGTCGCCCGCGCTGTTGGATACCCTCCGCCATCTCGTCCGTATACCACTTGCCCTGTCGCTTCTTGAAGTGATCGGAGAGGAAGGCCTCGAAGTCGAACCGCGCCAGGCGGTGCAGCAACCCGCGCTCCTGTAGGAAGGGAAGCAAGCCGGTCATCAGCGTGTTGAGATCGGCTCCGCCATGGAACTCGATCAAGTGTTGCACTCGCTCTCTCAGCAGCCCTTGCTCTTCCCTGTCCAAGCCCTGCAACTCGTCGCCGACCAAGACCGGCTTGTCCCTCCGCTTGAAGCTGAGTACGAAATCTCCCAACATCGCGCCGGTCGCCTGCTGATGCAGGGTAGTGGTGTAGACGCTGATCGGGGGTTGGTAGAGCATGCCGCGCGTTTGATCCTCTTCGGCGGTAGGTAGCTGGAACCCGGCGCGGTTCGCGGCGCGGTGGAGGGTCATCCATACGCCGATTTCGCGATTGTGGAAGGTGAGCACCATCCACCCCCCGGGCTTGAGCACGCGGTGGCATTCCCGAAAGACGCGGTAGAGCATCTCTTCGTAGTGCCTGCTGTCCTTGGCGCTCGGAAAGCCTGTGTTCCGGGTTTCGACTGCCTCCTTGGCATTATCGATGAGACCCTGACCGCTCCATACCCACCACAAATTGCTCAGTTCCGAGTACTGGACATTCGAACCAAAGGGCGGGTCGGTAATCACAACGTCGACGCTGCCTGACGGAAGAGGCAGATCATCTGATGAGCGACAGAGTAGAAGATGGCAGGCCGTCCCCGCTGCCAGTGCCTCGAAACCCGCTGCGGGTGTGGCGAAACCGTTGATCTCTGCGTCGGCGTATTCAAGTCCTTTGCGTACCCTGGCCACTCTTCGCTTCACGAAGTAATCCCAGACGTTGATCTCGCCGCTCACATCCGGCACCCAGTACGTATGCCCGTGGTTCACCAGCCGCTGATCGGTCTTCACGTACGCATTGCGCGTACACCGCCATAGCGCGGAGGTGAAGGTGAGGAACCATAACTCCGCGGCGTCGGCCGGGGCCACCTCTGTGATAGTCTTGAACAGCCTAGCGAGCGCGATGAGATTACGCCTCGTAAAGAAGTCGGAGAAGAACCTAATGCCCTTCTCATCCAGCCCATCATCTCGACGGCGGTCGCAATCCGGGAACTCATCT
>CAZUGW010000046.1:13288-13472 GCA_964620055.1 uncultured bacterium | reverse complement strand
GGGAGTCAGACGGGCACGACATGTCGTGCCCCTACTGAGGCCCCCCGCGCTGGCGCCCGCGGCCGGGCTCGCCGTTACGCATTCCGCCGGCGGCCAGTCTGCCGGGGGTTCGATCTGATCTGGGGCGCAACGCTCGTAGGGGCACAGCATGCTGTGCCCGCCCTGCTTCAGAGGGCACGACATG
>CAZUGW010000046.1:9872-13188 GCA_964620055.1 uncultured bacterium | reverse complement strand
TCGTGCCCGCGGTCGCCGGCGAGTTCACCCTGCGGGCCGCCTCATGGCGCAACGCGCGTAGGGGCACAGCATGCTGTGCCCGCCCTGCTTCAGAGGGCACGACATGTCGTGCCCGCGGTCGCCGGCGAGTTCACCCTGCGGGCCGCCTCATGGCGCAACGCTCGTAGGGGCACGGCATGCCGTGCCCAAGTAGAGGGAGTCAGACGGGCACGACATGTCGTGCCCCTACTGAGGCCCCCCGCGCTGGCGGCCGCGGCCGGGCTCGCCGTTACGCATTCCGCCGGCGGCCAGTCTGCCGCGAGGGTCCGATCTGATCTGGGGCGCGGGCGTCGGAGGGGCTGGAGTCGGTGTCGGCTTGGCCGTCTGGCGCACGAGGGAGAACGGCGGTAGGACGGTGCGCGGGGCGCTGACCTGCACGGGGAGTTTCAGCCCCCCGATCTCCCACGTCTTGAACCAGTCGGGCAGCGCGAAGGATACAGTGGGGTAGTTCCCGGGGGCGAGCCCGGTTACCTCAAAGGAACCGTCCTTCCGGGTCGTCCCCTGAGCGACGTAGGCGGAGGGGAACTGCCCGGGGACGCCGAGGGTAACGCGCGCGCCAGGCACCCCGACCCCGTCTCTGGTGAGCCGGCCGACCACCGTGGCGCGGCCCTGGGGAAGCTGGGTCACAGGGGCGAGGGAGCCGGACAGCGCCCGCTTTGCCTGCCCGGCCACGTCCGTGCAGTCCGCGATGATCTGGGCGGGCGACTGCTTTGTCTTGCCGCCGTGGGCGCGTTCTCCCGCGCGCTGTCGGGTAACCTCGGCCTCGTCGCGGGCGCGCTGATAATAGTCACGCGCGAGCGTTGCATTGCCGGCCTGCTGGGCCGCGAAGGCAGCGCCGAGCAGCGCGGTCGGTTTCCGGTCCCACGGGGCCGTCTGCGCCGCCACCTTCGCGGCGGCCAGCGCCTCATCGTGCTTGCCCTCGTTCAGGTACAGCCCGGCGAGAGTGAGCCCGGCCTCCGCGGACTGCTCGGAGGTGGGATGGTCGGCAACGAGGCGTCGGTAGGAATCCACGGTCAACTCGAAGTCGAGCAACTCCTTCCCCACCTCCGCCCGCTGCGAGAGCGCAATCGGCGCGAACGGGCTGCGCGGGTAGCGCTCGGCGAAGGCGAGCAGGGCCTCCGCCATTCCCGACTCATCCGACTCCACCACCTCCTGCGTCGGCTCCTGACCCGCCTGATAGCGCAGGAGGGTCAGGAACTGAGGGGCGGGGGCGCGGGAGCGCGCGCGGGCCAGCTCGAACGCCGCGTTGTCGGCCCACAGGCTGCGCGGGTACTTCTCGACCACCAGTTCCATCCGCTTTCGGACTTGGGCGGACTGAGCGGCGCTGGAGAGGAGAGGCGGGGTGCGGCCCAGTTCGGCCTGGAGGTACTGCGGAAAGGCAGGACCGAAGAGCCACGGCACGGGCAGCGGGCCGTACACGCGAAACGCTTCCTGATAGGAGATCCACGCCTGATTCCCCAGGCTCCCCTCGTTGCGTAGGAGATAGACGAGTTTGCCGGCCGCCCCGGTATACAGGTAGCCGAGGAGAATCGCGAGTATGAGGATGACGTTGCGCGCCATGACCAACACGCGGCGGGGCGCGGCGGGGCGGCCCAGCAGCCGCCGATTCCACAGGTAAAGGGCGGCCGCGACCGCCAGCAGCACGGCCTTGCCGTAGAGCCACAACTCGGACATGGGCGTTCCGCCCAGGTAACCGGCATAGGTGTGGAGGGTAAGCAGGGGGTTGAACTGCGCCCCGAGCAGGAGATCGAAGGCCCAGAACGCCCCGGCCACCCCCAGCCCCAGGAGCGGTTGGCGCGTCGCGCTCGCCAAGGCCATGGCCAGCGCCGAGAGGAACAGCGCGGACACTAGGCCGGAGAGCAGCGTCGGAAATACGGCGAAGTCCGTCACGGTGAGGCGGAAGATCACCAGCGGCGGGATCAGCAGCACAATCACGAACGCGAAGATGGCGGTTAGCCGCAGGAGCAAGAGCTTCTCCAGGGAGATGGGCCGCACGAAGACCAACTCGCCCACTCCGGCGTGTTCCGGCGACACCGCGTAGGCGCAGAGCAGCGCCCCCAGGATCGGGGCGAGGATCTCGATGGTCTGGGCCGCGCCGGGGGCGGAGGAGAGGCCGGAGGTGGCGATGTTCCAGAAGAGCACCAGTTGGGCCACCACGATGGGCGTGATGATCAGCCAGTAGCTGTTGCCGAGGAGGATGCGGATATTGTAGGCCCACAGGCCCCGGGTGCGGGGCTTTGCGGGAATGTCCTTCAACCCTCTCATTGCTGCTCCACGAAGCTTGAGATGGCGGCCGCGAGGAGGTCCGGGTCCGCGGCCGTCAGGGTTTGGGTGAGTTTGCGATCCGGCCCGATCAAGAATACGCTCGGCGCCTGCTCGACCGAGTAGGCGGTGGCGGCCGGGGAGTTCAGCCACGGCTGTCCCGGCGCGAAGTGCGTCCCCCGGTCCCACAGCATGGTCACGCCCGGCCCGGCCTCACGGGCGAACGGGGCGAGGGTGGCGGAGTCCCGGTCAACGCACACCGCGACGCAGGAGACGCGACCCGGGTAGCGGGAGCCCAGGTGCTTCAACGCGCCGAGGATCTGTGCGGAGGCGGGGTCGGTCGGCCCCCAGAAGGCGAGCACGGTGGGGCGGCCGGCGAAGTCGCTCAGACCGACCAGGCATCCACGTGCATCGGGAAGCCAGAAGCCCGGCGCGCGGGCCTCCTGCTCCGCGGTCTGGTGGGAGATGACGGCGAGCACCGGGTCGGGGTCCAGGAGCGCGTCCGTGCCGCGGGAGCTGATCGCCATGATGGCAAGGACCCCGCTCGCGAACAGCACGGCGGTGAGCAGCGCGAGGGCCCGCCTTGGGCCTCCCGCGATGGCCTTGCCGTGCTGGTAGCACGAGTATCCGAGCAGCCCCGCCGCGAAGAGCGCGGCCAGGGGCCAGTGCTGGGCGACTGTGACATCGAAGACGGCCGGCACGTGCTCCCGCGCCAGTGGGACGGCAATCCAGTAGACCGCGGCCAGGGCCGCAGCCAAGGGTGAGGCGAAGATGGTGGTGAGGGTGAATCCGACCGCCGTCGCCAGCCCGAGGGGAACGAGACACCGGGCCAGGGCGTTGCCGTAGGCCTCCAGGCGCCAGGGCGTCCCACCGGGGATGAGCTGGCCCAGGCAGACCACGAGCAGCATCACGACCACGATGGCGAGCAGGGAGAGCCACACGCCCAGGAACCGGGCAAGCACCAGCAGCGGACGGCTGCCCTCGGGCTTGGCGAGCACCAGCTCGAGCGCGCGGT
>CAZUGW010000046.1:0-9862 GCA_964620055.1 uncultured bacterium | reverse complement strand
CCTGATAGCAGGCCAGCGCGGCGGTGGTCCCGGTGGCGGTGGCGCGCCACAGCGCGTAGCACCCGCCGACGGCCGACAGCCCCCAGAACGCGGGGCCGCGCACGCCGAGTTGGAACTCCCGGCGCGCGATCCCGGCGGCGAGGCGGAGTTCAGACCAGGACATCGGCATCGGCGGTGGCCTTCTGCTTCATCGCCCATACGTAGGCGTCATCCAGGGTCGGCTCCGCGAGGTAGCCCCCCGGGTGCTTCATCTCCTCCTCCACCGCGCGGACCTGCATCCCCGTGGCCGACCGGAAGATGCCGGTGACGAAGTAGTCTTCGCGCACCCGGCTCAGTTCGTCGTCGGCGATGTCAACGATCCACGTCTTCCCACGCAACGGCGTGAGCAAATTCTCCACGGGGCCGGCGAAGAGCAGCACGCCGCGGTGGAGGAGGGCGAGCTTCTCCGCGGTGGAGGCGACGTCGGAGACGATGTGGGTGGAGAGGATGATGATGCGATCGCCGGACAGCTCGGCGAGCAAGTTGCGCAATCTGATGCGCTCCTCCGGGTCGAGGCCGGAGGTGGGCTCGTCAATGATGACGAGCTTGGGGTCGTTGAGCAGGGCCTGGGCGATGCCGAGGCGCTGCTTCATCCCCCCCGAGAACGTGCCGACTTTGCGGCCCGCCACCTCCTGGAGGTTGACGCGGGTGAGCGCGCGTTCGATGCGCTGCTTGCGCTCCTGCGCGTCGTTGATGCGGCAGAGCAGGGCGAAATAATCTAGCGTCTCGTAGGCCGAGAGGCTGGGGTAGAAGCCGAACTCTTGCGGCATATAGCCCAGCAACTCGCGCACGGCGCTCTTCTCGCGGTGCAGATCACGCCCCCCGACTGTGACCTCTCCCGCGCTCGGCTCCATGAGCGTGGCGAGGATGCGCATCAGCGTCGTCTTGCCCGAGCCATTGGGACCGAGCAGGCCGAAGATGCCCGCGGGGATGGTGAGGTCGAGGCCTTGCAGCGCCACCACCCCGCCGGGGTAGACCTTGCGTAGGCCCTGAATCTCAATCGTCATGGGGCCTGTCCTGAGCGAAGCGAAGGATCCGTTCATCGGCTACTCCCAGGCAGCGTCACTCTCCGAATGCAATTGTTGCCGAAGTCGGCGACGTAGAGCGCCCCGTCCGGCCCCCGAGCCAGCCCCGCGGGCTGCGAGAACGTGGCCTTGTC
Source organism: uncultured bacterium (assembly GCA_964620055.1). GTDB lineage: Bacteria > Armatimonadota > Hebobacteria > Hebobacterales > Hebobacteraceae > CAZUGW01. The sequence goes on along the minus strand of CAZUGW010000046.1, from coordinate 8,664 downwards.
TCCGCCCCCGTCGGCGAGGCCCGCGGTTCCCTGCTGACCCGCGACCAGGAACGGTTTCATTGGCACGAGCGCGTACAGGCCATGAGATCGCGCGTCAGCGACGAATGGCACGCCCGCCGCGACCGCGACGCCGGAGGGGGCCGCGAAGAGCTTGCGGAGGCCCTCCCTCTCCACGCGAGTGAGCGGCCCCGCGGCCGGACCGGACCACACGCAGCCGGTGGCCGCATCGGTGGCATAGAGCGTCCCGCCCGCCACCGTCACCGCGGTCGGCGTGTCCATCCGCCCTCTGTTAGTGGCCACCGTGCTCACCGTCCCGCCCGCGATGCGACGCACGCAGTGGTTTCCCGCGTCGGCGACGTACACCACGTCGCCCGCGGCCGCTAAGCCGACAGGGTAGCGGAACTGCGCCTGTGCCACAGGGCCGTCCCTGTACCCACCGGCCGGCCTTCCCAACTCATCCTTGCGCGTTTCCGCCCCGGCGTACGTGGTGACTACGTCGCCGGGCGTCACTTTGCAGATCCGATGGTTGCCGGTGTCGGCGACGAGCAGGCTGCCGTCCGCGAGCACCTCCACCCCCGCGGGCGCGGAGAACACCCGCTTCCCCGGCCCCCCGACCACGGTCATAACCGTCCCGGCGGGTGAGACGCTCCTGATGGCGTCGTTACGGCTGTCGGCCACGTACATCGTGCCGCTTGGTGCGACGGCCACCCCCGCCGGCCCGTCGAAGCACGCCTCCGTCGCCGGACCATCGTTGAACCCTGGCTCGGGGGTGCCGGCGAGGGTGCTCACCAGGAACTCTGGATCGCCTTTCGGAACCTCGGGGGGGGATGCCGCGGCACGTTCCCCTCCGCCCCCTCCGCCGCCTTTCCGGTTTATGACCAGGCCTTTGCTCGGACCGAGCTTCTGCCAGTAGACGACCTGGATCGCCACCAGCAATCCCAGGATCCCGATCACCACGACGATTGGCGAGACTTCTCTCTTCATGCCATTCAGCTCATCTCACAGGCCCACCAGCACGCGCAACTTCCCGGTCCAGGTGAGTCCGCGCTTGATGAGACGCGCGGTCTTACCCTCCTGTACCACGAGGTACTCGACGCCGCCGACCGCGACCGGATCGCGGCCGCCGAACGAGGACTGGTAGAGCACCCGCTGGTCGCCGCGTCGCTCCCCCACCCGCCAGAGCGCGTCTCGCTCCTGGGCGTAGAGCGCGCCGCCGGAGTGGAACAGCACCGTGTCGGGCGCGAGCCAGTCCGCGATCACGGTGGCCTCGCCGCCGGAGAGCGCCCGTACCTTGACCGCGCAACACTGCTCCGGATTCGCGGTCTCCTGGGAGGGCGCGGTCCACGCGACCCGGTCGTCGAGGAGGACGGCGCTCCGGTCGCCCGACTCGGTGACCAGCGTCTCCGGCTCGCGCGCGGTGATGTCTTGCGCACGAAGTCGCGTGCTCTGCCCGTACCGCTCGGCCCAATAGAGTCTGTCCGCGATCACCCCGAGCAGGTCCACCCCGCCCGAGGCGGAGAGCTGTGTCATCGCGCGGGGACGATCATCGCCGCGCGACATGGCCCAGATCGCCGTGACCGGCCCGCCTGCCACCACGAACGGAGCCGCGGGGAGCGCGGCCGGTTGCGTGGAGAGCCAGCAGACCCAGTCGCCCTCCGCGACGATTTCCTCTGCCGGAGCGGAGAGCGCGGCCAACCCCTTCGATACCCCAGACTTCAATTCGACGGACGTCAGGCGCGGAGAAACGCTCCCCGCTTCGACGAGAGTAGTGAACGCCGCTCTGTCGGTGACCGCGAGGCCGCCGAGGGCCGAGCCGTGGAGCAACTCCCGCCGCGACCCCGACGCCATCAGGTGATCGCCGTCGCCGCGGCGCTCCAGCCAGGCCACCGCGCCGCCCTCGCCTACCGGCGGCGCGAGCAACTTGCCTTGTATCTCGGCCGCCACGCGCGGCTGACCCCAGCGCGCGCAGGCCAGGGCGGCAAGCGCGAACACCGCGAGCAGCGCCAGCAGAAGTGGAACACGACGCAAGTTCATGAACTCATGTCCAGAGGTCCGTCCCCAGCGGCGGCCGGCCTCGTCGGCGCGCCGTCTTTTCATTAGACGACGCAAGCGGCAGTACCTTCCCCCGCGAGGGAACCCGGCTGAGGAAGCAGAATCCGTGACGGGCGAGCGAAAGCAACAGATCAGAGATGAAGGAGAGAGCGAGATGGCCGGAAATGAGCACGCCAACGAGTTGGTCGGGCGGCCGGTGGACCTGGCCGGGCTGGTGGAGTACCAGGACGGATCGGTGGTCAGCCGCACGGTGGTGGACAAGCAGGTCGGGACCGTAACCGTGTTCGCCTTCGACGCGGGCGAGGGGTTGAGCGAGCACACCGCGCCCTACGACGCGCTGGTGGTGATCTTGGACGGCGAGGCCGAGATCATGATCGCGGGCGAGCCGCACCGGGTGAAGGCCGGCGAGATGATCATCATGCCGGCCCATCGCTCTCACGCGTTACGAGCGATCAGCCGGTTCAAGATGCTGCTGGTGATGATCCGCGCCTAGACCCGGCCCTCGATTCATAGGGTTACTGTGCGGAGAAACGCACATCCGTGGCGAAGGCAGCGCGTCTGACCGCAACGAATGTGACCTCTATGCACCATGAGCGGGGGTGTCCGCGACAAACCATGACGGCGATCCGGCTGCTCTCTGGTCCACGAGCCATCGCGGTAACCTACGAATCTTCTAGGGTATGATGATTCCGAGATAGGACCAGGGTTCAACGCCATGAGTGTGGAGATCGGAAAGCGTCCCTTTCGGCGCGGCAGCATCAAGCGGTTGCTATTACTGCCGTTGCTGGTCGTCATGGTGTCACTCCTGCTCGTCCAGATCGGGATCTACGTTCGGCAGTACCGCGACGCGATTGCGGACGAGTACCGCGCCAACCTGGAGATGGCGCGGGCCGTCGCTGCCACCTTCGATTCCTACGTCGAGGAGATTCGCCGAGATGAACTGGCCCTCGGTGAGACCTTCGTGCTGCCTCCTGAGTCCACTCCGAGCCAGACCGCCACCCTCCTCCAGCATACCGTGGGCCGGTACCGGACGATTCGGTCCCTCAGTTGGATCGGCCCGGACGGACGCGTGGTGGCGTCGAGCCTACCCGGGTTCACAGGCGCCCGGGTGAACCGCGAGCGGTGGTTCGGGGAAATCCTGCGAGGCCGGGACTGGGCTATTACCGAGGTGGCGAGGAGTCGCGATCCCGGCGAGCGGACCTTCGCCATCGTGCAGAGCCTTCGGGACAAGCGCGGCAGGCTGCTCGGTGTCGTGGCGGCGACGGTGTACAGCGAGAGGCTGGGCGAGAGGATCGCGGTGGAGCGAACCGGGGGCGGCGCCTACTCCATCGTTGACAGTAGCGGCTGGCTGGCCTACCGGTATCCCGAGGAGGTTGCCTGGGAGCACCGGGACTGGGCGCGCGAGTACGCCGAGGTGCGCCGGTCGCTCCGGGGCGAGGAGGTCACGGGCGCGGTGCGCGACGCCTTCGACGGGCGGAGGCGGCTGTCGGCCTTCGTGCCTATCGCGTCGGTCGGCTGGGTGGCGCGGGCCAGCCGTCTGGAATCGGAGGCGATAGCCCCCATGCGTCGCAGCCTGAAGCGCGACGCGAGTCTCCTGCTGGCGGTGGCCTTGCTGGCGTTAGCGATTGCGACGGCCGCGGCCGGCCGGATCGCGCGGCCGCTGGCGCGGTTGGGCGAGTATGCTCTGGAGGTGGGGCGGGGGAGGCTGGGCCATCGCGTGCCGGTGTCCGGCCCCGCCGAACTCGCCGCGCTCGCCGAGGCGTTCAACCGGATGACCGGGGAGGTGCAGTCGCGCGAGCACGAGCACCAGCAGCTCCTGGAGGCGGAACGCGACCGGGCGCGCAACGCCCGCCTGCTGGAGGCGGTCCAAGAGCATACACTGACCATGCTCGCCTACCTCGACCGCGACCTCCGCTTCCGACATGCGAACACCCAGTACTGCCAGTTCCTGGATCATACCTGCGAGGACCTGATCGGCCGGACCTATCCGGAGGTCTCTGAGAGCAAAGTGGCCCTGGAGACCATCCAGCGCGTGCGGGACACTGGGGAAGCAGTGCACCTGCGCGAGGTGTTCCGTCCCCCCACCGAACTCCCCAAGGTCGGGCCGACCTACTGGGACGTGTCCGTCGTTCCCGTGAAGGACGAGTCCGGGGCGGTGGAAGGCATCGTGGTGTCGGTGATTGACGTCACCGACCGGGCGCGCGCGAGGGAGGAGCGGCTGGAGATGGAGCGCTCCCGGGCCCAGTTGGCGGAGACGATAGGGGCGGAGATCAACCACCGGATGAAGAACAACCTGGTGCTGCTCTCCGGGGTGCTGCAGCTCCAACTCAGCGGTCTCCCTGCGGACAGCGAGGCCTCTCACGAATTGCGAGAGGCGATCGCCCGCATCTCCTCTCTGTCCGTCGTGCACGAGGAGTTGTACGAGGGGAGTTCCGGGAAGGTCGAGTTGAACGCGACGCTGCGCCGCATCGGCGAGATCGCCTCCGGGTCGCTCTCCCGGGGGGACGTGGACATCTCTGTGACCGGCCAGTCCATCTACGTGCCGTCGAAGATCGGCAGCATCGTGGCGATGGTGGCGAACGAGCTGATGACCAATGCCATCAAGTACGGCGCGCCGGTGAACGGCGGCCGGGTGCGGATCGAGGTCGGGCTGCGGCGTGAGGAGGGAAAAGTCCGGCTGCGTGTGTGGAACTCAGGCAATCCGGTGCCGGAGAGTTTCAACGTGGGCGGGCAGAACGGCCTGGGGTTGCGCCTGGCCTCCGGCTTGGTCATGGAGCAGCTCGAGGGGACGATGTCCCTGCGGCCGCAGGACGGGGGGACGATGGCCGAGGTGGAAATCGGTGAGGAGGTGATCGGGAATGGGGCGACTGACTTGGCTATGGGAGAATAATGGGACAAGAGGGCCGGTAATGTAGCGCCGCCTGACCAGAGTTCCCGTGGGGGAAATGGAACAATGGACTTGTAGGGCGTACAAGCAGGCAACGCAACCGTCGCGAGGGGTGATCCTTGGAACCAGACATGGCAGTCCGAGTCGTAATCGCAGAAGACGAATGGCTCGCGGCCGCAGTGCTCCGCCACGAACTGGAGCAGCAGGGCTACGAGGTGGTCGGCGCCGTGGGCACGGGGTCAGACGCCTTCGACGCGTGTTGCGCGCAGACCCCCGATCTGGTGATGATGGACGTCCAGATGCCGGGGATGGATGGGATCGCCGCCACCCGCGCAGTGATGGAGCGGTGCCCCACCTGCGTCGTCATCGTCACCGGCAAGGCGAGACTGGAAGAGGCGGCGGAGCAGGCCGGCGCGATGAGCTATGTGCTGAAGCCGCTGCTGGGGACCCAGATCTCCCCGGTGGTGGAGATCGCGAGACACAGGTTCGCTCACTTCACCGCCGTCCGCGGCGAATCCTCGACTCCCCAGGAGGCGCTGGAGGACTGGCAGGTGGTGATGCGGGCGGTGAAGCTGCTGGTGGGCCGGGACACGATCACCGAGGACGAGGCCTTCCACCGGTTGCAGACGCGCGCCCGGGAGGGTGGGGCGACGCTGCAGGGCGCGGCGGCGGAACTGCTCGGTGGCCTGCTCGGACCGCCCCCCAACGGGAGCGCGTTGACGACGCACTAGCCGTCGGCAGGGCGGCTGCGCGCAAACAGCGAATCACCCCTGCATGTCACTCGTCCCGATGTCCGACTTGTTGCGCGAGGCCCGCGCCCGCGGGTACGCGGTCCCGGCCTTCTGCGTCTGGAACCTGGAGACCGCGCGGGCCGTGCTGGAAACGGCCTCGGCCCTCTCCTCCCCCGTCATCCTCATGCACGGTCCTGGCGAGATGCCGTTGCTCTCGCCGGCCGAGCTTTCCTCCGCCGTGAAACAGTTGAGCGAGCGCTATCCCATCCCGGCGGCCTTGCATCTCGATCACGGCGACTCCCCGGAACAGGTGGAGGCGTACCTGGAGGCGGGCTTCACCTCGGTGATGCTGGACTACTCCACCCGGCCGTATGCGGAGAACGCGGCCGCGCTGCGGCAAGTAGTGGCGCGGGCCCATCCCCTGGGCATCACCGTGGAGGGCGAACTGGGCCACGTGGGGCGGAACACCATAGAGACAGTGGAGGGGTCAGACGACTCCACGCTCACCGACCCCGACGAGGCCGCCGCCTATGTCGCCGAGACCGGCGTGGACGCGCTCGCGGTCTCCATCGGGAACGCGCATGGGCCGTACACCCGCCTGCCCCGACTCGACTTCGACCGGCTGGCCGCGATTCGGGAGCGCGTCGGCGTGCCGCTCGTGCTCCACGGCGGGTCGGGCACGCCGGAGGCCGACCTGCGGCAGGCCATCTCGCTGGGCATCGCCAAGGTGAACGTCGCCACCGACCTCGTCTCCGCCTTCCGGCAGTCACTGCTCGACCAATGGACCGCCGGCCGCAACCCCTGGGCGCCGATGGCCCTGGCGGAGGCGCTGCGCGCGTATTCGCAGGTGGCGGAGGGGTGGATTCGGCGGCTTGGGTCTGAGGGGCGGGTGTGAGGATCGCGGGCGAACCGCGGCCCTACGCCTGGGTAGGCTTTCACCAGTTGAATCCTGGAGAGCGAACATGACCGAGAAGGCCACCTTCGCGGCCGGATGCTTCTGGGGCGTCGAGGCCGCGTTCAGGCAAGTGAAGGGCGTCACCTCACTGACGGTCGGGTACACCGGGGGAACGCTGGAGAATCCGACCTACGAGGACGTGTGCAGTCACCGGACCGGTCACGCGGAGGCGGTGGAGGTGGAGTATGACCCGCGGGTGGTCTCCTACGAGCAACTGCTCGACGCGTTCTGGGACCTCCACGACCCCACCACGCTGAACCGCCAGGGGCCGGACGTGGGGAGCCAGTATCGCTCGGCGATCTTCTACCACACGCCGGAGCAGGAGGCCGCGGCGCGGGCCGCAAAGGAGCGGCTGGAGCGGGAGGGGCGCTCTTCGCGACCGATTGCCACGGAGATCACGCCGGCCTCCACGTTCTGGCGCGCGGAGGAGTACCACCAGCGCTACTACGAGAAGCACGGGATCGCGAGCTGTCGCGTGTAGAGAGGCGAAGAGGCCCTTCGCCTGCGCTCAGGGTAAACTCCGAGGCGAGAGGCGAAAGGCGGAGGGATGGTAAGCCCGGCCCCGGAGGTGGTAAGTACCCATACACTGGGTCGAGGAGCCGGGCCAGCCGCCTCTTCTCGCTTCGCTATTATCCCGAGGGGCTGACCCGGCTCCACACATCTACTTTCACACTGCCCCGCCTCGCGCCTGCAAACACATCGTTCCCTTGTCGAACCGCGCATACACCTCCGCGCCGCGCCGGATGCTATGCTCACGGCACTAACAACTGGTCGGGGTGGCGCGATGTACTGCTGGAAATGCGGGGCGAGGCTCGGCCGTGGCGCGGTGTGCCGGAGATGTAGCGCGACGCGCGAGGAGTCGCCGTTGCTCCGCGCACGCCTTCTTCGCCCGCGTCGCCTCGGTCGCTACTTCGTAATCGGAGCGATGCTCGGCTTCCTGGGCATGATGGTCGCTCTCAGCGCGCGCTATCTGCGCCCCCTGGACTTCGTCACCGTGTCCGTCCCCGACGTGGTGGGACTGCCGCGCGCGGAGGCCGAGGCCGCGCTCCGCAGGGTCGGGCTTACCCCGTCGCGCCGGACCGTGGAGTCGAGCCACGACACGCTGTGGGATCGCGTGCTCCAGCAGTCTCCGATCGCGGGGATGCGGGCGAGGAGGGGACAGAAGGTCGCGCTCCTGCTCGCGGTACGCGAGGGGACTCGGCCTGTGGGGGAGGAGACTGGGCCGCTGGTGTCCTACCCGGAGGCGGTGGCGGAGGCCGCTCCTTCGTCCCGCGTACGGCCTGCGGCCAGACCCGCGGGCCTGCCGTTCGCCGTCGGCGTCCCGCGGGTGACGGGCAAGAGCGAGGGTTCGGCGAGACGCGCTCTGCGCGCAATCGGCCTGGGGATGAAGATCGCGAAGCGGTCGTTCAGCCGCACCGTTCCCAGGGGGAGGGTGATGCGTCAATATCCCCTCCCTGGCGAGGCGCCGCCGGCCGACGAAAACGTGCGCGTGGTGGTGAGCCTGGGCCGCGCCGCGCGCGTGACCGAGGCGGCGCGGCCCACGTATCGGCGGAATCGTTAGTGATGCTTGACTTCGCCGGAGACGTCGCTGGCCGAGATGCGGCCCAGGCCGGTGTCCAAGATCGTATCGCCGTCCACGCCCCTGACCCGGATGTTGCCCACACCGGTGCGGCCGGACACCGAGCCGGTGATGTCCTCGAACGAAATGTCCCCGGCCCCGGTCTCGACGGTGACCTGACCCTCGATGTCGGAGAGGCGAAGGCTCCCGGCCCCGGTGCGCCCGGTGACCGCGCCGGTGATGTCCTTGAAGGTCATGTCGCCGCCCCCGGTGTGGGCCGTGACGTTGCCCTCGACGTCCTGTACGCCCACATTACCGCCGCCGGTGCGCGCCTCCACCGCGCCGGAGATGTCGTGCAGGTGCACGTCGCCGCCGCCCGTGTCGGCCCGGACGTCACCTTCGACATCTTGCAAGCCGACGTTGCCGCCGCCGGTATGCACCGTGACGCAGCCCTGCACGTCGTGCAGACTGATGTTGCCGC
>CAZUGW010000045.1:13540-13847 GCA_964620055.1 uncultured bacterium | reverse complement strand
GTGGGGAGGGGGCAGGCAAGCGTGTCGCCCGCTGGCGAAGCCGGAACGCCAATATCTTGGATTATAGTCTAAGATTTACGTTGAAACCTTAGACTATACTATATGATTTTCGCATATTCCGTGGTACACTCCCCTCAGAGGACCCCGATGGAAGAGACTTACTACCTCATGAACCCCTGGTGGGAGGGGAGGCGGCCGGCGGTGGGTATCCCGCGTCCCGAGTACCTTTCCCAACTTCAGGCCGCCCTCTCCCGCAAGGAGTAGAACCCGCAGGAGGAAGCGGACTGGCGCAGCGCCCGGCGATGGC
>CAZUGW010000045.1:8739-13530 GCA_964620055.1 uncultured bacterium | reverse complement strand
CCCTAGTCAGGCAACTCTTGGCGCGCTGCCTGGAGGACGGGGTCCCACCCCGGGACGTGCTGTACCTCGCTCTCGATCACCCGCGACTGGTCGGGACGCGTATCTCTGAGCATCTGCGGGCGTTTCGGGCCTTGTTCAACCACAGCCGGGATCACAGGCTGTGGCTGGTCTTCGACGAGGTACAAGAGAGTCCCGACTGGGAGGTCGAACTCAAGGCGCTGTATGATCTCGAGAACGTCAAACTCGTCTGCACCGGCTCCACCGCGGCGTTGGTAGCGAGTCAGGGCGGGAAGCTGACAGGGCGGCAGGTCCTGCTCACCGTCTACCCTCTCAGCTTCCGGGAGTTCCTCCGCTTCAGAGGCTACGAGTTCAGCCGGGCCGAGGACTATCGCTACGTCGCCGCGGCCGAGGAGTATCTGGAGACCGGCGGTTACCCCGAGCAGGTGCTCCACCCCTCGGACGAGTACCTGCCCCAGCTCGTGCAGGACGTCGTCGCTCGCGACTTGGTGCGTCTGGGGCGCATTCGCCGGCCCGAACTGGCGACCGACCTGCTGCGCCTGTTGGCCGCCGGCGCCGGGACTCGCACCAGCTACCACCGTCTCGCGAAGGCGTTGGGCGTGTCGGTGGAAACTGTCAAGGACTACCTCTCGCACCTGACCCAGGCCTTTCTCGTGCAGGCGCTCGAGAAGTGGACCACCTCCTACACCGAGCGGGTGTACGCGCAACGCAAGGTGTATCTGCTCGATACCGGCGTGAAGGCAGTGTTCACCGGCGCGGGGGACTTGGGAGCGAAGGCCGAGACCGCGGTGTTCGGCGACTTCCTTCGACGCGGCGTCTCCTGCGGTTACTACGCGGAGAGCCAGCGGGAAATGGACTTCGTCTCCGGTCCGCCGACCGGCCCCGCGGCCGTGGAGGTGAAGTACGAGAACGCGTTCGACTGGAACGACCGCCGTTACGATGGCGTGCGCCTCTTCCTGCGGCGTTTCCCGGATTGCCGCCAGGTCACGGTCGTGACCCGGGACGCGTCGGGTGAGGTTGCCGCCGGCCAGGCGACGGTGACGGCCGTGCCGCTGTGGCGGTACTTGCTGCGAGAGTAGGCATGACGGGTGGACGGCTGCAGGGGTAGGTGCGCGTGTACCAGAATTCACCGTTACCACAGGAGGCTCCCCATGATCACCGGCTTGGCTCACGTCTGTTTCGTCGTCAGCGACCTGGACGCGTCCGTTGTGTTCTACCGCGACCAACTCGGCCTCGCCCCCGCCTTTGACTTCATCAATGACAAGGGCGAGCGGTTCGGCGTCTATCTTCACATCGGCGGGCGCAGTTTTCTGGAGTTGTTTCAGGGGACAGTGGGCGAGCCCGCGGTCAAGCCCTCCTACCAGCACTTCTGCCTGGAGGTGGACGAGATCGAGAGCACGGTGGCGCAGTTGCGCGCTAACGGCGTAGAGGTCACCGATGTGAAGCTCGGCAGCGATCAGAGTTGGCAGGCCTGGCTGACCGATCCCGACGGCAATCGAATCGAGCTGCACGCCTACACCCCGGAGAGCAAGCAACTCCCGCATCTGCGCTAGGCTCACGGGCAGTAGGACCTTCCCACTGTCGCGTGGAAACTCTCTGACGTGACGGGGGAGTCCGACAGCATCGCCCTCCGGGCGCATCATCTGCTTTGCTTGCACGGGTTCCGCGGGTTGGGGTATTCCGAGGAGTTCGTCGCCGGGATGCGCCGCGTCACAGAGGCGCTGGGCAACGGCGCGCAGATGGTGGAGGTGGTGCTGCGGCCGGACGTGATCTGTCGGCCCTGCCCCCATCTGGCGGAGCGGCCGCGGTGCGCGCGCGAAGACGGGTCGGAGAAAGACCGCGCCGTGCTCGCCGCGCTGGACGTTCCGGCCTGCCTGGTCCGGCCCTGGCGGTGGTGGCAGGAGCGGTTGGCAGAGAGAATCCCGCCCGCGCGGTTCACCGAGATCTGCCAGGACTGCTCGTGGTATGATCTGGGGTACTGCCTGGAGGGGATCACTGCATTACAGCAGATGACCGTGGAGGAGGAGAAACGATGACGAGAGCACAGGCCTTGACGTTATCCGACGCGCTAGTCCCCGGCCGCAGTCTGGCCCGCGACCTGGGGTTGGTGAGCATCTTCGTGGGGATCACCGCGGCCGCCGCGCAGGTCAGAATCCCGCTGCCCTTCACCCCCGTGCCGATCACCGGGCAGACGTTTGCCGTACTCCTCTGCGGGGCCGCCATCGGCGCGCGCCGCGGGGCCTTCGCCCAACTCGCCTATCTCCTGCTCGGCTCGGCCGGGCTGCCCATCTTCGCCGGTGGCGCCTGCGGCCTTCCCTCCGGGCCGAGCGGCGGTTATCTCATCGGGTTCGTCCCCGCCGCCTATCTCATCGGCTTCCTGGTGGAGCGCGGCTGGGACCGCCGGGTCCGCACCGCCTCCCTCGCCATGCTCCTGGGCAACGCGGTGATCTACGCCTTCGGCCTCCCCTGGCTGGCGGCGTTTGTCGGCGGCCCGGTGAGCAAAGTGCTGGCGCTGGGCCTCTATCCCTTCCTCCCCGGCGACCTCCTCAAACTCGCCCTCGCCTCCACACTCCTGCCGACGGCCTGGGCGTCCCTTCGGACGAAGGGAAGGTAGGGGCGACCCGCCGGGTCACCCCGGCAGTTACCCCGCCGCGTGAATTCTGCTATCATACCTCCCCGGAGGCCACTGCACATGAAAGGGATCATCCTTGCCGGTGGGTTGGGGACGCGGCTCTATCCGCTCACCAAGGCCACCAACAAGCACCTGCTGCCGGTGTATGACCGCTGCATGGTGCACTATGCGATTGATAATCTGGTGCGCGCGGGGCTCGACCACATTCTGGTCGTGACCGGCGGCCCGCACGCGGGCGACTTCCTCCGTGTCCTGGGTACGGGCAAGGGGTTGGGACTGAAGCGCCTGGAATACGGCTATCAGGAGGGCGAGGGGGGGATCGCCGACGCCTTGGGCATCGCCGAGGACTTCGCGGAGGGCGCGCCCATCATGGTGGTGCTGGGCGACAACTTCACCGACGCCGACCTCGGCCCGGCCGTGCGGGGTTTCGAGTCGGGGGCCCACATTTTCCTCAAGCAGGTCGCCGACCCGAGGCAGTACGGCGTCGCGGTGTTCGATCCCGCCGATCCCAGCCGCCTCCTCGACATCGAGGAGAAGCCCAAGGAGCCGAAGAGCAACCACGCGGTCACCGGGTTCTACATCTACGACGGCGGCGTGTTCGACTACATCCACCGCTCCAGCCCCTCCGGCCGCGGCGAGTTGGAGATCACCACCGTCAACAACTTCTACATCCACGACGGCCGCATGGGGTGGAGCGAGCTCGACGGCATGTGGCTGGACTGCGGCTCCTTCGACAGCTTGTTCGAGGCCAACCGTGCGGTGGCCGAAGCGCGCCGCCGCGGCGAGGAGCGCTTCCTCCCGCAGATCGGTTAGGCCGCGGGGCGAAGGGACGACGCCGAGTGATTATCCACGAAGAAGTCAACGCGAGAGCGGGTCTGCTGGGGAACCCCTCGGACATGTACGGGGGCAAGGTCCTCTCTTTCCTAATCGGGGATTTCTCGGCACGCATTCAACTCTGGGAGAGCCCGCTGCTCACCTTCCCCCTCCATCCCCAGTATGACCGCACCGAGTTCGCGGGGTTGGCGGACCTCGTCTCCTCCGTCACGCGGCACGGCTACTACGGGATGCAGCGCGTCCTCTTCGCCACCTGCCGCCGCTTCGCCGATGAGTGCCAGGCGCGCGGGATTCGGCTCCGCCGGGCCAACTTCACCATCGCCTATGACACCAACATCCCGCGTCAGTCAGGATTGGGCGGATCGAGCGGCGTGATCATCGCCGCGCTGCGGGCGCTGATGCGCTTCTACCGCGTCCCGGCCGACGCGTTCCCGCCGGGCGAATTGGCCAAGCTCGCCCTGAGCGTCGAGACCAGGGAGCTTGGCATCGCCGCCGGCTTACAGGACCGCGTGGTGCAGTCCTACGGCGGCCTCACCTACATGGACTTCGCCGCCGGCGACGGACATTACGAGCGCCTCGATTCCGCGCTGCTGCCGGAGTTCGGCCTCGCCTGGGTTTCCGAGACCCAGATGGGCACGCGCGAGTCCGGCCAGGTGCACACCCCCATCCGCTTCCGTTGGGAGCAGGGCGATCCCGTGGTGCGCAAGGCCATCCGCGGTATCGCGCGCTGCGCGGAGGAGGGGAGAGAGGCCTTGCTGAAGCGCGACCACGCGAAGCTGGGCCGGCTCATGGACCGCAACTTCGACCTCCGGCGGGAGATGTTCGGCGACTCCGGCCCCGAGCGGCACAACGTGCGATTGGTGGAGATCGCGCGCGCGGCCGGATTCCAGGCCAAGCTCCCCGGCTCCGGCGGCGCGGTGATCATCCTGCTCGCCGGCCGCGGCGACCGGGAGAAGATGACGCACGATTACGCGGCCGAGGGGTATCTCTACGCCCCGATCTCAGTGAAGTGAACTGGAACACGAGATGACCGACGACACGTCAGCAAAGCCCCCGAACCACACCATCACCAAGGCCGTCGTCCCCGCCGCCGGGCGAGGGACGCGATTGCTTCCGGCGACGCGCTCCCAGCCCAAGGAGATGCTGCCCATCGGCCGCAAGCCCACCATCCAGCACGTGGTGGAGGAGCTGGCCGCGGCCGGGCTGCAGGAGGTGCTCCTCATCTCCGGCCAGGGCAAGCGCGCCATCGAGGATCACCTTGACCGCGACGCCGCGGTGGAGGGCGAGCGCCGGGAGAAGTGGATGGA
>CAZUGW010000045.1:0-8725 GCA_964620055.1 uncultured bacterium | reverse complement strand
CTGGCCGACGCCATCAGTATTGCCGAGCCATTTGTCGCCGGCCAGCCGTTCGTGGTCGCCCTCGGCGATTCCGTCATCCTGTCCAACGCCGATCAGCCGCTCCTCGTGCGGATGATGGCCGCCCACGCTGCCCGCCGCCCCGCTGCCACCATCGCCGTGGAAACCGTACCCCGAGAGGCCGTGCAGCGCTACGGCATCGTCGCCCCCAAGGAGCCGGTGGCGGACGTCTTCGCCATCGCCGATATCGTGGAAAAGCCCACCCCCGAGGCGGCCCCCAGCAATCTCTCAGCCGCGGGGCGCTATCTCCTTGACCCCGCCATTTTCGACGCCATTCGCCAGATCACGCCGGGCGTCGGCGGCGAGTTGTGGTTGACGGACGCGTTGCGGGTGCTGTTGCGCGAGGGGAGAGAGATCGTCTGCGTGCCTCTCAAGGAGGGCGAGCACCGCCTGGACATCGGGAACTTCCAGAGCTATTTCCAGGCCTTCGTCGAGATGAGTTTCACTGACCCGGAGTACGGCGAGGCGATCCAGGAATGGGCGGCGAAGCTGCTTCGCCACGAGCGGCACACGCACTGAGGCAAGGAAAAAGGAAAAAGGAAAAAAGCGGGAGGCGAGGGATGGGGCCGGTGAGAGGTGATGCTATCCGACTATCACACCGTCTCGGCCGATTATTGCGCCCCGCAGTTCTTGTCCCCCGGGAACTCTCGCGCCCTCCCAGAGCACGCAGTTCCACAGCGACGTGCCCGCCGGCACGCCCACCCCCGCGGCGATCGCCGTCGCCCCCCCTATCACCGCTCCCGCGCCGATGCGACACCCCGCGCCGATCACTACCGGCGGCGTGACCGTTGCCTCCGGGTGGATATCGCACCCCTCGCCCACCCACACCCCCGGCGCGATCTGCTCACCGGGAAGGCGACACTGCAATCGCCCCTCCATCGCCTCCCACTGGGCCGCGAGATAATCCTCTGTACTTCCAATGTCCCGCCAATAGCCGGGAAGCGTGAACCCGTAGAATGGCTCGCCCTTCGCCACCAACTCCGGGAAGACGTTGAACCCGAAATCGTACCAGGTCTCGGCGGGGATGAACTCGTGAATCCGCGGCGCGAACAGGTAGATCTGGGTGTTGGCGGTATTGCTCGGCGCGGGACCCTTGGGCTTCTCTACGAACCGCTGGATGCGGCCGTCGGGGGCGGTAACGACGCTCCCGAACTGCGACGTCTCCTCCACCTCCACCAAACCGATGCTGGCGATGGCCCCGACGCGCCGGTGATTCTCGCGGAGCATGGTCAGGTCCATATCGGTGAGGTCATCCGCGCCGATCACCAGGAACGGCTCGCCCGCAAAGAACTCCTGATTGCGCTTCACCGATCCCGCGCTGCCCCACAGCTTCTCTTCATAGCTGTAGCTCAGCCGCACGCCATACGCTGACCCGTCGCCGAAGTGCGCCTCAATCTCCCCCGCGCGGTAATGGACATTGGCCACCACCTCCGTGAAGCCATGTCGCGCCAGGTGCTCCAAGATGTAGGCCATTACCGGCCGATTCGCAATCGGCAACAGCGGCTTAGGGAGGTGATCCGTCAACGGCCGCATCCGCTCCCCCTTACCGGCCGCCAACACCATCGCCTTCATTCGTCCATCCTCAATCTCGTCATGATCGCAATCAAGTGGCCAGGGGAGGGACCCCAATCCCGGCCGTTTCGCCTCTTCGCCTCTTCGCCTATCGACTCCTCGCTTTTCCTACCGCGCCCGCGTGTTCCCCGCCTCCACCAGCATCTGCCCGTCGAGTCCCTTCAGCGCCACCGAGAGGAAGCGCCGCGGCGAGCACTGCGCCATCTTGATTACTGCTCGATTCCATCCCTCGACCAGCTCAACCTCGAACTCGTCTGCGCTCACCCGCGCATCGGCCGGGCGGTGCTCGTGCTGGGAGAACGCCTCCTCCCCGTTCAACCACACCCGCGTCCCGTCGTTGCAGCCCACCCGCAGTCTCGCCCGCGTCGCGGCCGGGAGGAGGTAGTCGGTAGCGAGGTAGTGGGCCCCCTGCTCCCCCTCTATCCCCGCAAGGACATTCACCGCCGGTTCCACCACCGAGAGCCGGCGCCATCCCTCCCCCCCGAGTTGCCGCCGCCCGCTCAGCAATTCCGGCTGCTCCGGCCAGTGCGCCTGATCGAAGTCCCCGAACGGCCCCGCCGCGAACCACACCGACTCCCCGAGCAGCGTGATCGGGGCCGCCATCTCCGCCTCCTCCTCGACGGAGAGAAAGAGCACGCACGGGTTCACGGCCGCGAGGTCGCAGTTCCCCTCCGGCGCGCTCACCGAAAGCGAGAACGACACTGTGCCGCCCTCCGCCAGCGTGATGGGATCATCGTCCGCCACCACCACGAACCCCTCCGGGGCCTCCAGCCGCGCCCGCACCTCGATGGTGCGATTCGCCTTGCTCGCCAGCCCCACCCCCAGTCGCCGGGGCCGGTCGTAGCCGATGGTGGGCGCCGTCTCGTAGTCCACCCACACCTCCAACGGCCCGCGCGTGAAGCGGACTACCTGCGAACCCATCCCCGTCTCTCGCAGCAGCGCCCCGGCCTCCGGCGGCGCCAGCCGCGATTCCTCCAGCCCCGCTTCGTCCGACACCTGGGATCGGCCGTCACACTCCGAGGCGATCACCGCGCTCCCGGCCTGAAACGTGAGGTCGGCCAGATGCCTCGCCTGCGCCACTGCGTCCTCGCCCGCCGCGGCGATCCAGGCCGGCGGGAGCGCCTCCTCTCCTCGCATCGCGCCCGTGATCGCCCCCACCGCGGCGCACCCGCAGGCCGTGCTCCACCCGCACCGCGCCGCCGTCATCACCGACCGCGCGAAGTCACCCTCTCCATCCAGCAGCGCGAGCGTCACCAGGCCGATCGCCACGGTGCTATCGCGCACCTCCTCCGAACCGTAGGACCGCAGCAGCATCTCCCGCGTCCGCCGCCAGTTCGCCAATTCCCCGTGCCAGCGGGCCACGTCCCGCACCGCCCGCGCGGGTTTGGCGTCTCGCGGGACCAGCCGCAAGGCCGCCTCCACCACGCGCGCCGGGTCCGTCTCCGCGAAGGCCGCGCTCATCATCCCCGCCACCAGCATCGCGGCCATCGCCCCCGCCCCGGCGTGATCTAGTTGGGCCTCCTGAGCTGCATACCGCGCCGCGGTGGCGGGATCGCCCGCCGCCAACATCCCCCACAGATCGGCCCGCGCCATCGCCCCCAACGACTCGCGGAAGGGGTTGTCGTGCGCGCCCGAGAGGGGGGGCAACAGGTCGCGGCGCAGATTCGCGCTGGCGTGCGCATACTCCTCTTCGGTGAAGCGCACCCGCTCCAGCCAGGCCCGCACCAGATCGTCGCTGCCGATCCCCGGTCCGCCGCTGATCACCTCGCCCAGCCACACCTGTGCGATGGCGATGCCTTCACACGCGCTTGGATCGGCCGGCCCCAGTTCGCCCGGGTAGTCCACGGCCTCGATGACGCGGCGCTGCCCATTCATCGGCGCGCCCGCCGCGCTCCCGATGAACTTGCCCAGCCAGCCCCCGCGGAGTTTGCTCTGGTACTCGGTTGAGGTGAGCGTTACCATGGCGTAGTTGCGCGCCAAGCGCGCGGCGTACTCTACCACACCGCGCGGTCGGGGTAAAGCGAGCGCGCAGGACCCTGGTCCCCGCGCGGGGAATAGCCTCCTTCCGAGGCCTCTTGCGGCCCGGAAAGTCTAACCTAACATGAGCGACACGGCGCAACTGCTGATAGACCTCTTCCTGCTCTTCGCCGCCGCCCGGTTGGCGGGGACGCTCTTCCTGCGCCTCAACCAGCCCGCGGTGGTGGGCGAGATCGTTGCCGGCCTGCTCATCGGCCCCCACCTCCTGGGGTTGGTGCGCCACACTTCCTCCCAAGACGTCTTCGCCCAACTCGGCGTCGTCTTCCTGCTCTTCGTGGTCGGGCTGGAGACCGATCCCGCCGGTCTGTGGAGGGCCGGGCGACACGCGCTGCTGGTGGCGGCCCTGGGGGTGACGGCGTCATTCGGGCTGGGCTACGCGCTGCTGCGCGGTTTCCACAGCCCGGTCCCCGAGTCGCTGTTTGTCGCCACCGCGATGGCGGCCACCAGCGTCGGTCTGGCCGCCCGCGTCCTCTCCGACCTGGGGAAGCTGGGCACGGTGGTGGCGAGCGTGATCCTCGGCGCCGCCATCGTGGACGACATCTTGGGCATGCTGCTTCTCGCCGTGGTGTCGAACGTCGCGCGCGGGGCCTTCTCCGGGAGAGAGATGCTGCTGCTCGTCGCCGAGACCATCGCCTTCCTGGGCCTCGCCGTGCTCCTGGGTCGGCCCGCGGTGCATCGCCTCACCCCGCGCCTCGCCCGCTACGATGAAGACCAGGGCCGCAGCCCCATCTTCGCCCTCGCGGTGATTCTCTGCTTCGCCTTCTCCGCGCTCGCCGAGGTGATCGGTCTCGCCGCCATCATTGGCGCCTTCTTCGCGGGCGTCATCTTCGCGGAGACAGAGGAGGCGCCGGAGTTGCGCCGTTCCATGCGCCCCATCTACGAACTGCTCGTCCCCATCTTCTTCGTGCTCCTGGGGGTGCGCGTGGACCTGCCCGCCCTCGCCCACTGGTCCCTGCTGGGTCTGGGTGCGCTCGTTGTCGTGGCGGCCGTTCTCGGCAAGCTCCTCGGCTGCGGTCTCGGGGCCTTGCGCCTGGGCAAGCGCGAGGCCCTCGCGGTAGGCCTGGGCATGATCCCCCGCGGCGAGATCAGCCTCGTCATCGCGCTCGTCGGCCTCTCCCGCGGCCTCATCTCCTCCCAGATCTACTCCACCCTCGTCCTCATGTGCCTCGCCACCTCCCTGCTCGCCCCGCCGCTGCTGCGCGCGGCGCTTGAGGAGCCGACCAAGAGTGGCAAAGCTCTGTCGGGTGAGCACTGACAGCACCTCGCGCCTTTCTGTAATCTGCCGCCTCAGGCGACGGGTGCCGTGCCCCCTCTCATTGCCCCGTCGTCCTCAGGCATCACTGCTCGCCCTGCAGGGACCGGAGGGCCTCCGCTTCTGCGAAGACTGCCTCTCGGTCAGCGTGCTGGCCGGCCACGTCCATCGCTTGAGAGGCTAGCTCGACATGGTGCCTCGCGCCGTCCAGATCTCCTTGCTTTCTCAGCAGCCGCGCGATTTCAAGGTGGCAGCGGCCGAAGTTACGCGCCGGCCGATGCGCATAGACCGCCTGAGACGCGGGGTCAAGTGCGTACGACCGTGGCGTAATGCCATACGCGTCGGACGCCCCTCGATCCTGCCATTCGGCCTCCCACAGCGCCGCGGCGCGCTCGTACCATTCGCGGCTGGACAAGAGATCCTGTGGGTCTTCGCGCACCTCATGGGAGCTCCGGAACGTAAGCCCCAAGTCTTGTGCGGTACCAGCCTGCCACCCTCTGCTCCCCTTGTAGGCCTCATGGGCGGCGAGCAGGTCGCGGACCGCGCTCACCAGATGATCCGCGTCTCGCCGCTCCTCTCCAATGTCTCGGTGCGCCAGCCCCCGTTGGTAGAGCGCCCCTCCCCGCAACATGTCATGCGAAATCCGGGAGGCGACCGTCACCGATTCACTTGCGTAGTCCAGCGCCTCTTCGGGCCTGCCTAGTCGTCGAAGTATGACCGCGACCCTGACAGCATCTTCGCCGACGCCCCGGTCCCACTGCCACGTCCTCCGCTGCCTTAGAGCCCCTTGGCGCCAGCGGAGGGCCGCTTCCAGGGAGGTCGCTGCCCTTTGTTCGTCTCCAGCAAGTAGCCGAACCTCAGCCAGTTGGTAAAGCGATGAACTCAGCCCGAGTTCTCGGAAGGCGTGATCGGACTCCTCCAGTATGGCTATGGCCTGTTCAAGGTACCCGAGGGCAGCACCCAGGTCCCCATCCTGTTGTGCGCAACCCGCCAGGCTCTGCAGACTACTCGCTTCAGCTCCTCTATCGCCCATGCGACGTGTGATTTCCAGCCGCGATAATAGACGTTCTCTTGCCTCGGATACTCTCCCAAGACACATCAGCGCCGCTGCTACATTGTGCAGAGCTATGCCTTCGTTCCTGTCGTCTCCGGCATCGTGAGAAGCCTCGGCGGCCTCTTCGTACAGATCCAGCGCACTGGGCGGATCCTGCCGTCCCAGATAAACATCACCAAGGAACCTGGTCGCCAGGCCAAATCCTCCCCTATGTCCGATCCGGTCGTAGATCTCGGCTGAACTGCGCAGGGCTTGGAGGCTCTGCTCGTGGTCACCGGCGGAATGGCGCGTGGAGCCGAGCCAAAGAAGGTGCTCCGCCTGCCGCCCTGCCGTTTGCACAGTGCCGTCGCAAAGGTGATCGCATGCCCGGAGACCGGCTTCGAGCCAAGTGATCCGCTCACGCGGTGCTTGTCGGAGCGTGGACAGCCGCGAACCGCCGCGTGCGAGCAAACTGCATATCTCGGCTGCTCTGGAGTCAGAGGCCATGTGATCCGATGACCACTGCCAGGCCGCCTGGACGTTCGCGCTCGCCTCATCGAACAGTTGCAGCCCTTTGTCTAGCGCCTCCGGGTTCACCGGATCATACAACTCGCCGAGGAGGTCGCGCGCTTTGGAGAAGACCCCAAGATAATGCTCGGCGTGGCGTCTTTCCGCGTCACGCCGATCGGCACTAGATTCCTCCAGTAACTCACCGGCGTAGTCTCTCATGAGGGCATGGATGCTATACCAGGGCTGGTGCCATCGCACCAGTCCGCGCCTCACCAATTCGGTCGCAGTCGGCAGGATATCGGCAACGCCCCAGACCGCGGTTAGTGCCGATGCGTCGAAACGAGAGTTCCGGGCGAACACTCCCAGCATACCGAATCGCCGCCTCTCCTCCGCCCCAAGCCGGTCAACACTCAATGCCACCACTGAGCGGACGGTCCGCATTTCCGGGGGGAGATCCTCCCATCGGCGGGTGGACCCTGGAACGCGTTGCCCAAGCAGTCTGCCGCGCCTGACCATATCAAGCAGATCAGATAGTTCCAGGCTATTCGGAAGCTCTGGGTCCAGCAGGCCCGCCGCGACAAGGAGAGCCAGCGGCAGATAGCCACACTCCCGCGCGAGCTCTCGCAACCCCTCCTCATTGGCGCGGGTGGCGCCTCCAACGAACTCGCGCAACAGTGCCAACGCATCGTCGGGCAGGAGAACCGCGAGTTCCATTCTGCGCGGTGCAGAGCCACAGAGTTGCGTCGCAACGTTGAGTTCTCGGGTGGTGACTATCATGGCGCAGTTGCTGCCACCCACCCACAGGTCACGCGCGTGCGCATCATCCCACACGTCGTCGAGCACCAACAGCACGTGGGAACTCTCCAGCGCGGTTCGCAGTCGTTCCGCCAGGACCTGCACATCGTCAGTTGTGCCAGAGCCGTCGTCAGCGCACTGCCACACTCGCGCCCAGCCGCCCAGAATGCTCTGCAGCCTGGGCTCGGGCCCGAGTTCCGCCCAGAGCAGTCCGTCCGGGAACATCTGCTGAGTGGCAAGGTCGTGGCAGAGACCTCGGGCGATAGTGGACTTCCCAACCCCTGGATAGCCATGTACGGAAATCCAGGGCACTACACGGCCTCTTGCCTCCCCGTATGACAAGCTATCCCTCATTAAGTATCTTAGGTCATTGAAGAAGCCCTCACGACCGAGAACCCGGTCGGGGATCGCAGGTAGGTTGGCTCGGTAACACGCCGCCCAGTCAGCCTTTTGCTGCCTGAACCACGCTATGATCCCAGTCTCATCCTTGGCGCTGCTGTTCCTGGATTCGAGGCGGTACCGGATGATCCCCCACCGTCTGTCATCGCCGCTACCCCCTCTCCAGAAGTACGGACCGGACACCTGCGGTGGAACCTCGATTACCCCGAACCAACGTTCTGCGACCTGAATTTCGACGTACTTGAAACGCACGGTGGGTTCAATCTTGAGATGCACCGATTCCTGGAATTTCGCGTCGTCGTATTCCGCGAGAATACGGGGATCCAGCCCTTCTGGCTCACATGCCCGGGTGACTTTATTCTCAGAAACGCCCAGGATGATGAAGGCGCTCTCGCCGTGCTCGCGCGGCGTGTTCGCCATGCAGAGGACATCATCAACGAAATCTGATTGCCAGTCGCTTTTTTTCAGGTTGTAGCACTTCTTCACGTCAAGCAAAAGGCCCTCGCGCAGTTCGTGTAAATCAGGTGCGGCAAGGGCTCTGCGGATATCGGATAAGTCCATGGCGCTTCCCCTCGCGTGCCGAGTACGTTCAGGCCGCTTAATCGGTGAGGGCCAATGCTTGATCGGACCTCTGTCGGTAGGTTCTCTTGGTAGCTGCACATTCCCTCTCGTCTTGAGGCGAACAGAAGACCGGCCGTTCGGCTGTAGAACGCGGCCAGAAGGCGAAAGGTCAGATGGCTAAAGGGCAGTCTGACGGTTCTAAGGCAGACTCTTCGCTTCGCCCAGAATGACAAGGGCGGGCGGCCCGCCGTTGCCGTTCCCCGGCCCCTTCCGCAGGACCAATCCCCTCCCCGCCGAACCTATCGTCACTATGAATCCCCTCCTCCGCGGCTTCCTCGACCTCCTCTACCCTCCCCGCTGTGAGGGGTGCGGGAGCCTGCGTCGGGAGGCGATCTGCCCCGACTGCCTGGGCGCGATCCCCTTGCTCCGGCCTCCGCTGTGCGAGGTGTGCGGCGAGCCGTTCGACCCGAACGCCGCCTCCGCGCCGCAGTGCGCCGTGTGCCGCATGG
>CAZUGW010000044.1:1480-13912 GCA_964620055.1 uncultured bacterium | reverse complement strand
TTCCGCTCAGCCTTCCGCATTGACTATCCTCCGGTCCCTTCCAGTCCCCGTCATCATGGCTATTCCAGGATCTTTACGACGACGCCCGAGCCGACCGTCCGGCCGCCCTCGCGGATGGCGAAGCGCAACGACTCCTCCATCGCGATGGGCTGGATCAGTTCGACGATCATGGCGATGTTGTCGCCCGGCATCACCATCTCCCGCCCCTCGGGCAGGTGGATGACGCCGGTCACGTCCGTGGTGCGGAAGTAGAACTGCGGGCGATAGCCGTCGAAGAAGGCCTTGTGCCGGCCGCCTTCCGCCTGGCTCAGGACGTAGACCTGGCTCTCGAACTTGGTGTGCGGGGTGATGCTGCCGGGCTTGGCCAGCACCTGGCCGCGCTCCACGTCCTTGCGATCAATGCCGCGCAGCAGCACGCCGACGTTGTCTCCCGCCTGACCCTGGTCCAGAATCTTGCGGAACATCTCGACGCCGGTGGCCACGGTCTTGCGGGTCGGGTGCAGCCCCACGATCTCGACTTCTTCGCCGGTCTTGATCATCCCGCGCTCGATCCGGCCGGTCGCCACGGTGCCGCGACCAGTGATGGTGAACACGTCCTCGACCGCCATCAGGAACGGCAGATCCAGCGCGCGGGCCGGGGTCGGAATGTACTCGTCCACCGCCTCCATCAGCTTCCAGATCTGACCGCACCACTGGCAGTCCTTCTGGCCGCACCCGCACTCCAGGGCCTTCACCGCGGAGCCGGGGATCACGGGGATCTCGTCGCCGGGGAACTCGTACTTGCTCAACAGGTCCCGGACCTCGATCTCGACCAGCTCGAGCAGCTCGGGGTCGTCCAGCATGTCCACCTTGTTGAGGAAGACGACGACGGAGGGGACGTTCACCTGGCGGGCGAGCAGGATGTGCTCTCGCGTCTGGGGCATGGGGCCGTCGGCCGCGGAGACCACCAGGATGGCACCGTCCATCTGGGCTGCGCCGGTGATCATGTTCTTGATGTAGTCCGCGTGCCCCGGGCAGTCCACGTGCGCGTAGTGGCGCTTCTCCGTCTCGTACTCGGCGTGGAAGATCTGGATGGTCAGACCCCGCTCCTTCTCCTCCGGCGCCGAGTCAATCTGCTCGTAGGCCAGCGCCTTCGCCAACCCCGCCTTTGCCAGCGTGTTGGTAATCGCCGACGTCAACGTCGTCTTGCCATGGTCCACGTGACCGATGGTGCCGATGTTCACGTGCGGCTTGGTTCGCTCGAATTTCGCTTTACCCATCTCGAAGTAACCCCCTGTGGGTTAGTGTGTGTCAGGCCACCCTGACGGATTGGGCGCCAGGCAACGCCGCCTGGACCGCCTCCGGAGCCTCGTCGTAGTGTGACGGCTCCATGGTGTAAGTGCCGCGGCCCTGGGTGAGACTCCGCAGGTCCGTAGCGTATCCAAAAGCGCTCGCCAGCGGCACCGCCGCCGTGATCGTCTGGGTCCCGCCCGGGGACGCGTTGAGGCCGAGCACATGGGCGCGACGTGCGTTCAAATCGCTCAGCACCTCCCCCATCTTGTCTTCCGGGCACACCACTTCCATGCGCATGATCGGCTCCAGGAGCACCGGCTGGGCCCGCCGCATCGCCTCTCGGAAGCCCTCCATCGCCGCCAGCTTGAAGGACATCTCGGAGGAGTCCACTGCGTGCGCCGCGCCGCCCATCAGACTCACCTCGATCTCCACGACGGGATAGCCCCCCAGGATGCCGCCCGCGGCGGCCTCGCGGACCCCCGCCTCGATCGCGGGGAGGAACTCGTGCGGTATCACCCCGCCCTTCGTCCGGTCCACGAACTCCACGCCCGTGCCCGACTCTGCTGGAGCGACCTCCAGGATCACCCGCCCGTATTGGCCGTGCCCCCCGGTCTGCCGAATGTAGCTCCCCTCCACCTTCGCCTTCCCGCGAATGGTCTCACGGTAGGCCACCTGCGGGCGACCCACATGGGCCTGCACCGCGAACTCCCGCCGCAGCCGATCGGTGACGATGTCGAGGTGCAACTCCCCCATCCCCGAGATGATGATCTGCCCGCTCTCCGGGTCGGTGTGGAACCGGAAGGTGGGGTCCTCGCCCGAGAGCGCCCCCAGCGCCTCCACCAGCTTCACTTCCTCCATTCGGTTCTCCGGCTCCACGGCCACCGAGATCACCGGATCGGGGAAGTTGATGTTCTCGAGGATAATCGGAGCCTTCGAGTCGCACAACGTGTCGCCGGTGGTGGTGCGGTCGAGGCCGACCAGGGCGACGATATCGCCCGCATTCGCCTCCTGGAGCTGCTCCCGGCGATTGGCGTGCATCCGCAGAATGCGCCCCGCGCGCTGCGCGATCTGCTTCGTGCTGTTGTACACCGCCGCGCCGCGGGCGAGCCTGCCGGAGTAGATGCGCACGTAGGTCAACTGCCCCACGTTGCGATCCAGCGCGACCTTGAAGGCGAGGGCGGAAAGAGGCTCGGACTCATCGGCTTTGCGGGAGACGGCTTCGTTCGTGACGGGGTGGAGTCCTTGCACCGGGGGTACGTCGAGGGGGGAGGGGAGGTAGTCCACAATCGCGTCCATCAGCGGCTGCACGCCCTTGTTGCGGTAGGAGGCGCCGCAGAGCACGGGGACCATGGCGTAGCGAATCACGCCGCGCCGCAGCCCGCGCCGAATCTCCGCCTCGCTCAGGTCCTCTCCCGCCAGGTACTTGTCCATCAACTCTTCTTCGGTCTCCGCCGCCGCCTCGACCATCGCCTCGCGGAAGCGCCGCGCCAGGGGTAGCATCGCCTCGGGGATGTCCTCAATCGTGAAGTCGCGCCCCTCGTTGTCCTGCCAGATGATCGCCTTCATGGTGATCAAGTCTACGACCCCGCGGAACTCCCCTTCCTGCCCCACGGGGAGCTGCACCGCCACCGCGCGACAGCCCAGCCGCTCCCGCATCATGTGGACGACGCGGTGGAAGTCGGCGCCGGTGCGGTCCATCTTGTTGACATACGCAAGGCGCGGCACGCCGTACTTGCCGGCCTGCCGCCACACCGTCTCCGACTGGGGTTGGACGCCGGCCACGGCGCAGAACACCGCCACCACGCCGTCCAGGACCCGCAGGGACCGCTCCACCTCGACCGTGAAATCTACGTGGCCGGGGGTGTCAATGACGTTGATCCAGTGGTCCCGCCAGAAGCAACTGGTGGCCGCCGCGGTGATGGTGATGCCGCGCTCCTGCTCCTGGGCCATCCAATCCATGGTAGCCGCGCCCTGGTCCACCTCGCCCATCCGGTGCACGCGGCCTGTGTAGAACAGGATCCGTTCCGTGGTCGTGGTCTTGCCGGCGTCAATATGCGCCGCGATACCGATATTACGCGTCTTGTCGAGCGAAAACTCGCGCGCCATAGGTCATCTCTCTTCGTCTGCCCGGTGGCTGCACAGAAGCATGCAGAGCTTCCGGCTGCCTATAACTTCGTCGGCTTCGACGTTTCGCAGGCAACCCAGTGCCGGGCAACGGCCTACGGCGGCTGGTCTGGTTCCCTGCCCCGCTTAACGCGGGCGTCTCTGCGCTACCACCGGTAATGAGCGAACGCCCGGTTGGCTTCCGCCATCCTGTGGGTATCCTCTCGCTTCTTTACCGAAGCTCCCGTCCCGGCGGCGGCGTCGAGGAGTTCCGCCGCCAGTTTGTCCGTCATCGTCCGGCCCGACCGCGACCGGGCGCTCGTCACCATCCATCTCAACCCCAAAGCCAGCTTCCGGGTGGGCCGCACTTCCACCGGCACCTGGTAGGTGGCGCCGCCCACGCGCCGCGGCTTCACCTCCAGCGTCGGCATGATCTGCCGGAGCGCCTGCTCGTAGATCTCCAGCGGATCCTTGCCCGTCCGCTCCCCCACATTCGCAAACGCGCCGTAGACGATGTGCTCCGCGACGCTCTTCTTGCCCCGGCGCATGATGACGTTGATCAGCCGAGACACCAGCCGACTCCCGTACACCATATCCGGCTCCGGTACGCGCGGCGCCACCGGTCCCTTTCTGGGCATTCCTTACTCTCCACTGGGGTCTAGGGTCTAGGGTCTAGGGTCTAGGGTCTAGGGAGTTTACGCAACTCCCGCACCTGGACCATCAACCCGTCGCCCGTCCCTTAACTCTCTCTGCTCTCTATGATCTTGGTCGCGGCCGTTCCCTGGCCCCTAGACCCTAATCCCTAGACCCTACTTGGGCCTCTTCGCGCCGTAACGCGACCGGCCCTGCCGACGCTTCTCCACTCCCGCCGTATCCAGCACCCCACGCACGATGTGGTAGCGGATACCCGGGAGGTCCTTCACGCGGCCCCCGCGGATCAGCACCACGGAGTGCTCCTGCAAATTGTGGCCTTCGCCCGGGATGTAGGCGAGCACCTCGATGCGATTGCTCAACCGCACGCGCGCCACCTTCCGCAGGGCCGAGTTCGGCTTCTTGGGGCTGGTGGTATAGACGCGCGTGCAGACCCCGCGCTTGAACGGCCCCGCCGTCTTCTTGTAGCGGCGATCGCGGGCGTTGAACTGCCAGCCCAAGGCCCACCGCACGGTCGGAGTCGGCTCCGCCCGCTGTCGCTTCCGACCCTTGCGAACCAGTTGACTGATCGTCGGCATTCTCTATCCCTAAGACTCACAGATAGCGCGCGCCTCCCGCTCGGCCGCAGTTGGGGGCTGAGACGAGAGACGACAATGGCAAAGGGTATCAGAAACGCAATAGCTTGTCAACATCACGCGACAGGAAAAAGTTCGCGGGGGCTCGGGAGACATGCCTTCCTGATCTGGTCCTATTCCCGATTCCCTATTCCCTATTCCCTTCCCCTCCGCTACAATCCCGACCATGCACGTCACCATCATCATCCCGGCTCGCTACGCCTCCACGCGTTTTCCCGGCAAACCGTTGGCCGAGCTGTGGGGGAAACCGCTGCTCCAGCACGTCTACGACCGAGCCAGGAAAGCGCAGCTAGCAGACCAGGTAATTATCGCCACCGACGATGAACGGATCGCGGCCGTCGCCCGCGCCTTCGGCGCAGACGTGGCGCTCACCCGACCCGATCACCCCAGCGGCACCGACCGGGTAGCGGAAGTGGCGGCCAGTATAATAACCGATCTGGTTGTGAATGTCCAGGGAGATGAACCGCTCATCGAACCCGCGGCGATTGACGCGGCCCTCGCGCCGCTCGCCGCTGATTCAACCATACCCATGAGTACGCTCTGTTCACCCCTGGAGAATGTCGAGGAACTGGCGAATCCCAACGTCGTCAAAGTCGTCCTCGACCAGGCCGGCTTCGCCCTCTACTTCTCTCGTCTCCCCCTCCCGTTCGCCCGCGACCACGGCCCGGTCACCCGCTACCGCCACCTCGGCCTCTATGTCTATCGGCGCGACTTCCTCCTCTCCCTCGCCCAGCTTTCGCCCACCCCGCTGGAGGAAGCGGAGAAACTCGAACAACTCCGCGTCCTCGAGCACGGATACAAAATCAAGGTCGTGATCGTCCCCCACCCCTCGCCTGGGGTGGATACGCCGGCCGATCTGGAACGCCTGCGCGCCCTGCCGCCGGAGGGGTAGGGGAGTGTCGCGACTGCGGCACGGCAACGCCACCGGAGAGGAAGCATGAGTAGCTATTACCTTACCGCCGAGACCGAGCGAGGGCGCCGGGCAATCGAAGAGGTGATGGCCCATTCCTATGAAGAGGATATCGACCGCGTTCCTCCGGAGTGGGCCCTCGCGAGGATCGTGGATGACGTCCCTGTCTCGTTCGCGCTGGTGGAACCTAACGAACGTCTGCTCTTCCCAAAAGGGGCCATCCGGCACGGTTTCCTCCGTGACATTGCCACACGGGAGAATCGCAGGCTGGAGGGGCACTTCCGGGCCACGATGCAGGAGGTGTTCGATCGGCTCCGCCTGGCCCAGATCCCGCTTGTTACGACTCACGGAGAGCATAAGCTGTACCGGAGATTCGGTTTCGACGTCTTCACCCACCACCACGTGATCCTCATCACGCCGGACCAGATCGCACGCCATCTCGGGCCGCCATGTTCCCAAGAAGGGGAAAGGTTCCTGGAGGCCGAGGAAGGCCCGCCGAGGGACCCCAATCTGCTCCTGATCAGGAGCGTCACAGCCGCGACGGCAGCCGAGGCCAGGTGCGCGCTGCTGGCCGCCGCGGCGATGGCCGAACACCGCGGAAGGAGCTGGATCCTGTTCGAGCATCCCCCGGCGGCTGTGCTGTCGCGGCACCCGCTACTCGTCGGCCATGCCAGCCTGGATAGCCCCTTCCGCTCACTGGCGCTGGCCTGCGGCGCACAGGTGCGCGTGGAGGGAGGCGTACCCGAAGGGCGCCCGATTCCGGATGGCGACTGGATCAAAGTGCTTGATGCCGTAGGCTTCGCGGAACAAGCTATCCGTCTGCTGTCTCCTATGGCTACTTCCCTTCCGAGCGTACACCTTTTGATTACCTGTGATGCAGGCGACCTCACGATCACCTCTTCAGCCGCGGGGGTAACGGTGAGCGCCGCGCGGTCTGAAGGAGTACCGGTGCTGCGATGGCCGGCGGCTATGCTTGCTCAGCTCTTCGCCGGATACCAATCCGCAGAGGTACTGGCCTGTATCCATGGTGTCGCCCTTCCACCGGAAGCAGCCGCGTTCTTCTCCGCCCTCCTCCCGCGTCAGTGGCGGTTGACGCGACAGGAGAGTTGGGCCTACCACAATGCGGAGATCGGGAGATAGCCAGGCGGGTCTGAGCGAGATTGCCCTGAGCTTGCCGAAGGGCTTCCAGCCTGTTGCTGTTCTTGCCCGTGGGTCCGGCCTCTGGTCGGACAGGTAACGTCAGCCGGCTCAGCAGGTCCTCCCCTCCCTCCCCACGAATCCCCTCCCCATGCTCCACCACCTCCTCCCTATCCTCGGGCGGCGCGCCGCGGCAGGCGCGCTGCCGGTCGAGCCGGTCCTGTTGGAAGGCCCGTGGACCTACGGCATGGCGCTCGCGATGCATTCCGACGGTGAGGCCCACACCCCTATCGGAGAGTTGCTGAGTCGCTACAAGTACGCCGAGGAGCGGCGCTTGCGCGACGTGCTCGCCACGGCCATGGCAGAGGCGCTCTCTTCGGAACCCGATTTCTATCGCGCTCAGATCGTGGTCCACCCTCCCGCCACCATCCGCCGCAGTTTCGAGCCGGCCTGTGAGCTGGCGATGGCCGTGGCGCGGCGGATGCGCGCGCGGGGCCTGCCGCGGCTGCTCACCCACACCCGACGTATCACCTCCCAGAAAGATATCCACACCTGGGAGGAGAAGATGGCGAATGTGCGCGGCGCGTTTCGCGTCCGCCGGCCCGATCTGGTGCGGGGGCGGGCGGTGCTGGTGGTTGACGATGTCTTCGACAGTGGAGCCACCCTCCGCGAGATGCACCGGGCGCTGACTGAGGCCGGCGCCGCGGAGGTGCTGGTGGCGACAGTGACCAAGACCAACTTCCGGATGGAGGAGTAGATGGAGCGCGCGGCCTGGGTGGCGATCAGTGGGGTGAGCGGGTTCGGCCCCGCGCGGTTCCGCGCGCTGCTGGAGGCGTTCGACAGCCCTCTCGCCGCGCTGGAGGCGGGAGTGGAGGAAATCTGCGCGCGCCTCGACCTCGGCGAGACGCTGGCCGAGGGAATCGCGGAGGCGGCCCGCCGCCTGGAGCAGACCGAACACGCACTCCTCTCTCTCGAGGACGCAGGTATTACCACCCTCCTCTGGCCCGACCCCGACTACCCCGCGCGCCTGCTCGCCACCACCTCCCCTCCCCCCGTCTTGTGGCGCACGGGCGCGGCCGACCTCCAATTCCCCGGCGGCGCGGTGGCCATCATCGGTAGCCGAGAAGCGCCGGAGGAGGCCCTCGCACTGGCGCGGCGCTGGGGCGCAGAGCTGGCCGAGGCGGGAGTCACTGTCATCAGCGGCCTCGCCGCGGGCGTGGACGCGGCGGCCCACGAGGGTGCGCTCGACGCGGGCGGGCCGACGTTCGGGGTATGTGGGTCGGGCATCCTTACCGCCCTCGCCAGCGGCGACCTTCCCGGCCGCGTCTCTGAGTCCGCGGGGATCTGCTCCGAACTCTCCCCTCAGGCCCCCCGCCTGCCCCAGTCCCTCTTCGCCCGCAACCGCATCATCGCCGGCCTCGCGGAAGCCGTCATCGTAATCGCCTCCCGCGCCGATGGCGGCGCGGTACACACCGCGCGCACCGCGCTCCGAGAAGGGAGGAGGGTGTTTGCGGTAAAATGGGAGGAGAGCGAGTTGAGTGGGAATGGGCAGTTGCTGGCGGAGGGGGCCGAGGCGCTGTCTCCGGAGGATGATGTGCTCGCGATAACCCGTAGGGGCGACCCGGTGGGTCGCCCAGGTCTGTTCGAGATAGGCTAGGCGGGCGAGGCGACGCCTCGCCCCTACCTCCAATCGAGGCTAACACGATGAACATATCTACAACCACCCACCCCGTCCCCATCGGCCCCCTCACCCTCGGCGCTGGCGGCCCCCTCGCCCTGATCGCCGGCCCGTGCGTGATTGAGGACCGTGAGATGGCGCTCCTCATCGCCGCGGTGGTGAAGCGCGTCGCGGAGGAATTCCAGGTCCCCGCGATCTTCAAGGCCTCCTTCGATAAGGCCAACCGCCAGAGCCTGGACTCGTTCCGCGGCCCGGGGCTGGAGGAGGGGTTGGCGATCCTGGCCGAGGTGAAGCAGGAGACCGGCCTGCCCGTGGTCACCGATGTGCACGAGACCGCCCAGGTCGCGCCGGCCGCGGAGGTGGTGGACCTGCTCCAGATCCCCGCCTTCCTCTGCCGCCAGACCGACCTCGTGGTCGCCGCCGCGCGGACCGGCACGCCCGTGTTTATCAAGAAGGGCCAGTACATGGCCCCCGAGGACATGGGGCCGATTGTGGAGAAGGCGGTCGCCTCTGGGGCGGTAGGAGTGCTGCTCGGAGAGCGGGGGACGGCTTTCGGCTATCACAACCTGACGGTTGACATGCGGGGCCTGGCGGTGATGCGCGGCTTCGGCTGGCCCGTCGTCTTCGATGCCACCCACAGCGTGCAACTCCCCGGTGCGGGGGGTGGCCTGTCGGGCGGACAGCCGCAGTTCATCGCCCCCCTCGCCCGCGCCGCCGCCGCGGTGGGCCTTGACGCGCTCTTCGTGGAAGTGCATCCCGACCCCGCGCAGGCCAAGTCCGACGCCGCCACGCAGTTGCCACTGGAGCAGTTGCCACGCCTGCTGGTGCAGGTGCTGGCCATTGACGCGGCGCGGCGGGCGGTTACGAAAGGACGCTGAAGTTGTCATCCCGAGCGACTCGCCGGAGCGAAGCGGAGGTGAGTTATGCGAGGGATCATGACCTGCAGGGAAATCCGTGGGAGATAGGCGAGGAACAGCCAGGGGCCGGGACTACCACATCCACATCATGGCCAGCAAGACCGGTACCCTTTGCATCGGCGTGCCCAACAATTGCGAATGGCGGGCCCTGTGAATCCGCAAAGGGAGCTGGCCGCACAGCGACGCCAGACGACCTTCCCGCGCCGGTTATGATCCCTCGCATAACTCGCCTCGAACAACACGAGGCGAGTCGCTCGGGATGACAGCCTACTGCTTCGGAGTATACAACAAGTACGGCTCTCTCTCCTCCGCCAAGACGTACCTCTCCCGCAAGGCCGAGATGATGCCGTTCGGCCACCGCCCGGCCGCCCAGTCCCCGGTGTCCTTGTCCGGGCCGGTCTTCTCCGGGTTGAAGCGGAGGACGATCAGCGGAAACTTCCCCGCGCGCACATCCGCGAACACCGGCCCGGGATCGAACGCGTGCTTGTGGATGAGTTGCGTGAACTCGAACGGGTCGAGCGGCACTTCCTTGCCGGCCAGGATCTGCAGGCCCACATCCTCACACAGGGTCGGGCCGGGGGCCTCGCGAATCCGTTCCAGCACATAGGCGCTGGCCGCGGCGTCGGCTCGCGGGCGAAGCACGCTGATGTTGAACTCCAAGCGCAGGTCCGTATCCACCATCTGGAGGGCCAGCGCGCCGGACATTCCCGCGAGCGCGGCCAGGGCCGCGGTGCGCGCCATGACCCGCGAGAAGTCAAGCTGCGCCAGTTCGGCCCACATGATCCCCGTCGCCATCGCCCCCACCACCACCGGCTCCATGAGGTAGTTGAATGTGGACCCGATCCGCCCGGAGGTGAAGAAGATCACCCAGGCCGCGAGGAAGTACGCGGCAATCGCGCGGTGCGGCGGCCGGACGGTGCACCAGATCGCGCCCACCGCACCGAGCACGAAGTAGATCGCCCACTGGTCCCGCGCGATGGTGAGCAGCAGCCACACCTGCCCCCACGTCCACGACTTGCCGAGCGAACTCGACGTGTGCACTCTGAGTTGCTCCAGCATCCCGCCGTGCGTCGCCGCGTTCGCACCGAAGACGAGAAGCAGAATGAGCGCCGCCTGCGCCGCGCCCCAGCCCAGGGCCTGCTTCCACTGGCGCTGCAGCAGCAGCCCCGCGAGCACGGCCGCGATGGAGGCGACGTTGGTCCACCGCGTCACCACCGCCAGGGCGAAGAGCACGATGCCTGCCGTTCGCCGGCCGCGCTGAAACAGCCAGAACCCCGCGACGCTGAAGGCCAGCGCCACCATGTCCGTCCGCATCAGCGAGGCCCATACCATCATGATCGGCATGGCCAGCACGATGCCTCCGGCGAGGAAGGCGGGGAAGCGGCGCCGCGTGCTATCCCACACCACCAGCCCGCAGCAGATCGCGATCACCAGTGCCGACAGGACCGAGATCAACCGCCCCCCCAGGAAGCTCGGCCCGGTGAGTTTCGCGGCGAGGCCGCAGAGTATATAGTAGAGAGGCATGTAGCTGGCGATCACGTAGGGGTAGCCCTGGTTCAGCGGCGGGTAGAGGGACTCGCCGTGGGCGAACCGCAGCGCGATCTGCAGGATCGGTCCCTCCCCGTAGTCGAGTTGGAAGGCGAAGGTGGTGAACCGCCAGGAGTAGAGCGCGAAGAGGTAGAGCTGCGCCGCAACCACTACGCCCAGCGCGGCGGCGAGGAGCGTCACCGCGAGATTGCGCCGCGGCGCGGCCGGTTCGGTGTGATCGGGTTTGGTGCGCGGCTTGGTCATTCCGCCTTCGGCTTGTCCGCCGGCCGTGTGGCGGGCAGGATCCGCACCCGCCGTCCCTCGATCCGCAGTCGCCCTTCGGCGTAGAACTGGATGGCCTGCGAATAGAGTTCGTGCTCGACGGGCAGGATGCGCGCGGCCAGCGTCTCCGCGGTATCGTCCTCCTCCACCGGCACGGCGCGCTGGAGGATGATCGGCCCCGTGTCCGTCTCGGCGGTGACGAAATGGATAGTGCAGCCCGACACCTTGCAGCCGTAATCCAGCACGGCCTGGTGGACGTGATGGCCCCACATTCCCGGCCCGCCGAAGGAGGGGAGCAGTGCGGGGTGAGTGTTCATCATCCGGCCCTCGTAGGCCTGCACCAGCTTCGGGGTCATGATGCGAAGATACCCCGCGTGGCAGACCAACTCCACCTCGTGCGCGCGGAGGCCTTCCAGCACGGCGTCATCGAAGGTTTCGCGGGTGGGATAACGGGCCTTGTCCCGGCGATTCACCACCACCGCCGGGATACCCGCGCGCCGCGCCCGCTCCTGCGCGCCGCAGTCCACATCGGAGATCACCACGGCCACCTTCGCGTCGAGCCTTCCCGCCGCGCAGTTGTCCAGGATCGCCTGCAGATTACTCCCGCCGCCCGAGGCCAGCACCCCGAGGCGCAGCTTGTGAGCCATGCCATCCCTCCCGATGACTCCTCCATTCTACCCTCAGCGGCGTGCGCCCTGCCAGTCCACTCGGGGCGGCGGCGCGGCGCGACCTGCGGCGGGCCGGACTTGAACGGCTACAGTCGCTTACCCTCCTGAAATGCTACCGATGAGTGAAAACCATACAAAGCACATTTTCGTTGACATTGACATGGCCTTGCTATGACGCTAGGCTGGCCCCGTTACGCGTAGCCCTCGGGCGAGAGCCCTGCTGAGATTCTCCCTCTGCCTCTCCTGTCAGACGTCCGGTAGTCTGGAAGTGGTGGGGCCATCGGTCTCCCGATCGGACCAGAGCTGACGCACACACTGCCGCCTAACCGCTGCCTAGTCTGCACACCTGCCCCTCTGTAGTAGTCACTCAGTGCGTCTTATCGGCGCGGTCGCGGCCGGGGGCCGCGGGCCGCAGTTGGGGTGGGGATTATGTTGCGCCGGGGGAGTTGTGCGAAGACAAGCACGGGCCTGCACCAGGCCGCCTTGGCCAGGCTCGCGGCGCGGTCGGGCTGCGTGGCCGTGGTCGGGTTGGGCTATGTCGGCCTGCCGCTCTCGGTGGCGCTGGGTCAGCGCGGCTTCCACTGCCTCGGCGTGGACCTCGACCGCGGTAAGTGCGAGGCCCTCGCCGCGGGCCACTCGCCTATCCCTGACG
>CAZUGW010000044.1:0-1470 GCA_964620055.1 uncultured bacterium | reverse complement strand
TCTGGTCGCCAGTGGTCGGCTGACGATCTCTGACGACTACGCGACTCTCGGCGAGGCCGACGCCATCATCATCTGCGTCCCGACCCCGGTCTACCGGGACAAACGCCCTGACCTGCGAGACGTGGGGCGAGCCGGAGAGGCCATCGGCCGCGTCCTGGTCCGGGGCCAGCTCGTGGTCCTCGAGAGCACCTGCTATCCCGGGACCACGGAGGATTTGCTGCGGCCGGTCTTGGAGCGCGAGTCGGGCCTGCGCGCCGGAAACGACTTCTGGCTCGCCTTCGCGCCGGAGCGGATTGACCCGGGCAATCGGAAGTTCAACCTGTCCAACACCCCGCGCGTCGTGGGCGGGATTGACCTGGCCTCGGCCGAGCTGGCTGCGGCCCTGTACTCCCAGATCGCGCCGGAGGTGGTCACGGTCTCCTCGACGCGGGAGGCCGAGATGAGCAAGCTCATCGAGAACACGTTCCGCCACGTCAACATCGCGTTGGCGAACGAGCTGGCCTTGGTGGCCGAGCGGCTTGGGGTGGACTTCTGGGAGGCGGTACGGGCGGCCTCCAGCAAGCCCTATGGTTTCATGCCGTTCTACCCCGGCCCCGGCGTGGGGGGGCACTGCATCCCCGTGGACCCGCACTACCTGGCGTGGAAAGCGCGGGAACACGAGATGCCCTGCCGCCTGATTGACACGGCCGAGCACATCAACGCCTCCATGCCGGAACGCGTGGTGGAGCGCGTGGTGGAGGAGGTGAACCACCGCGGCCTGAGCATGAGAGGGGCGCGCCTCCTGGTGCTGGGCGTGAGCTACAAGCGGGGGATCAACGACGTTCGCGAGTCGCCGGCCTTGCGCGTGATCGAGTTGCTGGAGGCGAGGGGGGCAAGGGTCAGCTACCATGACCCTTATGTCCCCGAACTGCGATGGAACGGGGGAGTGCGAAGCTCGGTTTCCCTCCGCGAAGAGACGCTCTCCACGCACGATTGCGCGGTGTTGATCACCGACCACGACTATGACCTAGAGAAAGTGCTGCGGGCGTGCCCCTTGTTGATAGACACCCGCAACGCGGTGAAGCGGGAGGCGCCCAACTGCGTGCGGTTGTGGGCGAAGAACCGTCGCGCGGAGTCGCTTGACGAGGCCGAGGCCGGGACAGATGGTCAGCAAGGCAGACTGTTCTTGGACGAGTCGGCGGCAGAGACGACGCTCAGCGGCGTCGGAAGCCGCGTGCTGGAGGAGATCGCGTCATGAAGGTGCTGGTAACAGGCGGGGCCGGGTTCATCGGCTCGCATCTGGTGGATGCCCTTCGCTCCCAGGGGGAGCAGGTGAGCGTGCTGGACAATCTCTCGGTGGGACGGATCGAGAACATCGCGGCCCATCTCAACACCCCGGACTTCCGGTTCGTGTGCGACTCGATCCTCAACGCGCACGTCGTGGACGAACTGGTGGCCGCCTCCGACCTCATCTACCACCTGGCCGCGGCG
>CAZUGW010000043.1:7473-14018 GCA_964620055.1 uncultured bacterium | reverse complement strand
CTGGGACCTTGTGATTCTGGGGCACGACAGGCCGTCCCCTGGCGTAGGGGGACCTTGTTATTCTGGGGCACGACATGTCGTGCCCTAGGACCACACGATTGGGCACGACATGTCGTGCCCCTACGCGGTCGCCCAGAGGACCGGGTTCCCACAGTTGCGACACATTGGGGGTGATGCTGATGCCATTCGATCCCACCGGCCCCGATGTCGTGGGGCAGTTGGCGGCGATGAACGCATCTGGCCGGCGCTTGTTCGAGCGGGGCCAGGTGGTAGCGGTGAACGGAAACGATGCGGACATCCGCGTGGGCTATGACGCGCGGGGGGAGGCCTTGCTGCTGCGACAGGTGCCGATCTGCTCGGGCTATGCACCGCGGGTCGGCGACTGGGTGGCGATCTCGTACGAGGCGGGACACTCCGGCGCGCCGTGGGTGACCGGCCCCAGCATGGCCGCGGACGCGACAGCGGATTCGGCGGGAGTGGGCGTGTTCTCCGTGTCAGCCGCTGCCCCCTCCGATCCGCAGACCAGCACGGTGTACTTCGATCAGACGCTCGGTAAGTGGCGCGGCTGGGACGGCAATGCGTGGATGGACTTCGGGAGCGACCTGCACAACCGCCTGGGCGGGCTGCAAGGCGGGGTCGCGAGCGAGTACTACCACTTCGGCCAGGCCGAGCACGACGCGCTGCAGGATTTCTATGACGGGAGCGCGATGGCCGCGGGCTATCTCCAGCGCCTGAGCCTCCGGGCCATTGACGCCAGCGGGACGCAGCGCACCACGTTGTTCGAGAAAGACGGCGACTGCTATTGGGCGGTGAACGCCACGTACGACGCAGCCACGGACACGTGGAGCCGCGTGGACGCGAGCAAGTACGCCTATCTCATGGGCGTGTACTCCAAGAACGGCATCCCGCACGAGCCGGGCGGCCTGGGCGGGATCGCGTGGTGGCGGTGCACGCCGGGCGCGAACCCCATCGGCGACTACACCGCGGTGGGCGGCTGGGAACTCGGCTTCATGATGACCATGCACCGCAACTACGTGATGGGCGGCATGGGGCTGGAACTGGACGGGTCGGGATCGCCGCCGTACGGTCGGTTCAGCCAAAGCGGGCACGAGGACGCGGACAACTTCACGGCCTTATTGCGCAACGCGTGGTATGAGGGCAACACCGGCGGCGCGGGCGACGGGTCGTGGGGGCTGGACGACGCGACTCATCCCTGCTGGTTCGCCGGATTCGTGGACAGCGACGGATTCGTGCTGAAGTACCGGGCGGCCGCGGCCGGACCGTTCCAGACCAGGGACTGGATCAAGACGCTTACGGTGACGGGAGACGGCGACCTGTGGCTGAAGCGCAACCTGCAGGTGGATGGCGCGGCGACCATCGGCGCACTGAGCGGCTACGTGAAGGGCAGCTCGGGACTGCTCACCGCGGTAGCGCAGGTGCCGTGGTCCGACCTGTCGGGCGTGCCAAGTACATTTCCGCCGAGCGCGCACGGGCTGGTAAGCGCCTCTCACACCGCCGCGGGGCTGACCGCGGGGTGGGTGCTGCGGGCGAGTGGCGCGACCAGTTTCGCCTGGGCCGCGATTCAGGACGCCGATCTCCCGGCGAGCCTGATGCGCGACAGCGAGCACGCCAGCGACCCGCACACCATGACTCTTGATGGGGTGGACGTGTCGGCGCACGCGGCGAATGCCAACGCCCACCACAATCAGAGCCACGTGTTGGCCGGGAGCGATCACACTGCGGGCGGACTGACCGCGGGGTGGGTGCTGCGCGCCACGGGCGCGTCGGCTTTTGGCTGGGGAGCGATTCAAGCCGGCGATTTGCCGAGCCACAGCCATGTGCAAGCGAACATCTCCGACCTGACTACCAGCAGCAGCGTGACCTTTGGCGCGCTGACCGCGGGCGCAAGTATTGTGAACGCGCTCACCGTGGGCAATCGCAACAGCACCACCTACCGCGCGGTGGTCACCGAGCAAGGCGTGAACGCCGAGAACAGCGCGGCGCTGACCGCCGACGCGCAGAAAGGCCGGACGCTCGCCCTCTTCGGTAACGGCGCGGCGTACTTCATGGGGCGGGACGTGACCAACGATGTGGAGTTCAGCATGGGCTGCTCTTCGGCCCTGGTAGCCTATACCGGCTCCATGACCAACCACAGTCTCGAGCTGCGGACCAGCAACACCGCGCGCATCATCATGGACGGCTCCGGCAACATCGGCTTCTTCGGCGTCACGCCCGCGGGGCGGCAGACAGTCGGGATTTTCGGCTCGACCAACGGGACGGCGAACGACGGGACGGCGCGGGACAAGTGCAATCAGATCATAGATGCGTTGAAGAGTCTGGGGTTGTTCGCGTAAGGCAAGGAGGCCACATGATACCTGACGAGACCGTGGAGCAAGTATTGTCGGACGCCGACCTCGAGGCCCTGGCCCGCCAGCGCTTTCAGGAGCGCGTGAACCGCGTCCTGGCGGTGATGCGAGAGGAGCGGATTGACTGGCGGGCGGTCCCCTATGTGACGCCCGACGGGCGGATCGCGGCGCGACTGGCGCCGGTGGAGATGCAGTCATGATTGGAGAGTCGCTGAACGCGTTGGGCGTGCTGAAGGAGTACGGCCTCGCCGGGGTGCTGGCGTGGCTGTTCTGGTGGACCTTGCGGCGGATGATGGCCTCGCACGATGCCACAGTGCGGGGGCTCAAGGAGCAGCTCGAGGTTCAGATGCAGGCGGCGCAGGCGGCCGGCGAGAGCTTCAGCCAAGTGGTGCAGAATCACCTCGCGCACGTCACCGAGGCCCTGGGCAAGTTCGAGTCCACGCTCTGCTATTCCGTGGAGGACCAGAAGCGCTGGCAGGATCGGCTGCTGCAGACCCTGGATCGGATCTCGGCCCGCTTGGGCGGCGAGAGAGGAGGATAACATGGGTCGAGTGCGGAGCACGGATTGGGTGGAGCAGCACTTCGGCAAGTTCGGGTGGAAGGACGACCCGAAACGGCCCGGCGGGATCGTGATCTTGGGCGAGTGGGAGCGGCAGCACCTCGTGACCCTCCCCGCGCCGTTCCCGATGGCCGACGGGAAGGGTCGGCCGGTAGAGGAGATCCGCTGTCACCGGCTGCTCGCGGTCCCGCTGCGCAGAGCGCTCGAGGAACTGGCGCGAGAAAAGCTCACGCACCTCGTCAACACCGCCGATGGGTGCTTCGTGCCGCGGCACATGGGCTGGGAAAAGACGCGCGGCCTGTCGCGGCACTCCTGGGGGATCGCGGTGGATATCAACGCGCGGCTGTTCCCGCTCGGCTCGCGACAGAAGCAGGACGCGCGCCTCATCGCGGCTTTCGCGCGCCAGGGCTTCGCCTGGGGCGGAGACTGGAGCGTCCCGGACCCGATGCACTTCGAGATGACCGACCTGCCCGACC
The DNA here is from genome assembly GCA_964620055.1 of uncultured bacterium. Classification (GTDB taxonomy): domain Bacteria; phylum Armatimonadota; class Hebobacteria; order Hebobacterales; family Hebobacteraceae; genus CAZUGW01. Next base: position 10,617 of record CAZUGW010000043.1, on the reverse strand, counting down.
CCAGCGACCACTTGGACATCCTGGTGGACGGTGAGAAGGTCGCAACGGGGTTCCTGCGTGACGGCCGGGCGGTGGCCCCGGTGCGGGAGATCGTGGAGGCCCTCGGCGCGACCGTGGAGGCGCGCCTGGAGGAGGGCGCGGTGGAGATCAACACGGATACGAGAGGACACTGACATGGCGAACGTTTGGAAGTTACTGGATCGCGCGCGCAGGCTGTTCTGGTTTCTGGAACTGATCGTCAACCCGCAGCAGGCGGCGGAGGCGCTGCTGGACCACCCGCGGGTGAAGCGGTGGCTGGAGAAGCAGAGCGCGGAGGACCAGCAGAAGATCCGCGACGCCGCGCCGCTCGTGGTGGGGGCGTTGTTGGAGGCGGCGGAGTGAGGCGAAACGGCGTGGCCTCGTGACCGCAAACGGCGGGAGAGAGGGCGGGCGTAGGCACGCCCGCCCTGCATCACAGCAGGACGCCGCCTCCGCCCTGTCGAAGCTCTTCCTCTGGCGCCGAGGAGGCGCGCGGAGATGCGTGATTACCGCATATTCGGTTCCCTGATGGCCGCGGACTATGGGCATCTGGCCGACGACGTAAGTGAGTTGGTGCAGGCCGGGATTGACGGGTTCCACTGCGACATCATGGACGGCAACTTCGTGCCGAACATCACCTTCGGCGCGGACCTGATCAAGCGGCTGCGGCCGCTCTGCGAGCTGCCCTTCGATGCTCACCTGATGGTGCTGCAGCCCGAGGTGCTGATTCCGGGTATGATGGAGGCCGGCGTGAATCGCATCTCCGTCCATCCCGAGATCGGCGGGCACGTGCAGCGCACGCTCACCCACCTGCGCTCCCTGGGCGCGTCGCCCGGCGCGGCGATTGACCCGGCCACGCCGCTCTCGGCCCTGAAGTGGGTGTTGGATGACTTGGATTACGTGCTGCTGATGACCGTCAACCCGGGGTACTCGGGGCAGTCGTTCATCCCGGCGATGAAGCGCAAGATCGAGATGTTGGCGAAGATGATCGAGAAGAGCGGGCGACCCATTCGCATTCTGGTGGACGGCGGGGTAGACCCGAGCAATATCCGCGAGCTCTACGATCTCGGCGCGCGAGACTTCGTGACCGGCGGCGGGCTGTTCTACCACCGGCCGTTGGCGGCGCGGCTGCGCGAGTTCCGCGAGGCGATGGCATGACCGAGAAGGAACTGACGCGCCTGCTGCGCGGGGTGCGCGCGGGAAAGCTGACCATTGACGAGGCGGTGGCCAAGCTTCGGGCGCTCCCGTTCGAGGACCTGGGCTATGCGAAGGTGGATCACCACCGGGAACTCCGCACCGGCTTCCCCGAGGTGATCTATTGCGCGGGCAAGACGACGCGGCAGGTGATCGAGATCGCGCGACGTATCGCGACCCGGCATCACGTGGCCCTGTGCACGCGCTGCACGCCGGAGGTCTACGCCGCGGCCGCGGAGGCGTTCCCGCAGGTCAAGTATCACGAGGCGGCGCGGATCATGGTGGTGGGCAAGCCGCGGAAGTCGTCCGCGAGGGCCAAGCCCATCGCGGTGGTCACCGCGGGCACGGCGGATGTGCCGGTGGCGGAGGAGGCGGCGGTCACGGCCGAGACCATGGGCTGCCGCGTCGAGCGAGTGTATGATGTCGGCGTGGCCGGCCTGCATCGGTTGCTGGTGCACCGCGGGCAACTGGAGCAGGCCGAGGTGATCGTCGTCGTGGCCGGGATGGAGGGCGCGCTCGCCAGCGTGGTTGGCGGCCTGGTATCGGCCCCCGTGATCGCGGTGCCGACCTCGGTGGGATATGGCGCGAGCTTCCACGGGCTGGCGGCGCTGCTCACCATGCTAAACTCGTGTGCCTCCGGGGTGACGGTGGTGAACATTGACAACGGCTTCGGGGCGGGATACTTCGCGGCGTTGTTGGTGAAGAGGAAGAAGTGACGGCAGGGAATCGGGAATCGGGAATCGGGAATCGGACACGGTCCTGCCCGAAGATCCCGCAGATGGCAGAGACCGAACGGAGACGGCAGCCATGATAGCTTACTTGGATTGCTTCTCCGGTATCAGCGGCGACATGCTGCTGGGGGCGATGGTGGACGCGGGGTTGTCGCTCGATGACCTGCGCGGCGATCTGGCGCGGCTGCCGCTGACGGGCTATGAGCTCCGGGCCGAGCGTGTCACCAAGCAGGGCCTCGCGGCGACGCAGGTGACGGTGGAGGTGGGCCACGACCACGCGCACCGCGGACTCGCGGATATCCTCGACCTCCTCGCCGCGGCCGACCTGCCCGCGGAGGTGCAAGCGGGCGCGACGCGGATCTTCACCCGCCTTGCGGAGGCGGAGGCGAAGGTGCACGGTACATCGCTGGAAGAGGTCCACTTTCACGAGGTCGGGGCGGTGGACGCGATCGTGGACGTGGTGGGGGCTTGCTGCGGGCTGCTCCGCCTGGGGATTGAGGAGGTGTACGCCTCGGCCCTGCCGTTGGGCGGCGGATGGGTGAACACGGCGCACGGCCGGCTGCCAGTGCCCGCGCCGGCGACGGTGGAGTTGCTCAAGGGCGCGCCCACCTACGGCGGGCCGGTGGAGAAGGAACTGGTCACTCCCACGGGCGCGGCCATCCTCACCACCCTCTGCCACGGGTTCGGGCCGATGCCGCCGATGACGCTGAAGGCGACGGGATGCGGGGCCGGCTCGCTCGACCTGCCGCACCCGAACCTGCTGCGGCTGATGATCGGCGAAGCGACCGCGCCGCTGCCCGAGCAGCGCCTCACCGTCCTCGAAACCAACATTGATGACATGAATCCGGAGTTCTACGACCACCTGATGGAGCGGCTCTTCGCGGCCGGTGCGCTGGACGTCTACCTCACCCCCATCGTGATGAAGAAGTCGCGGCCAGGCACGCTGCTTTCCGTGCTGACCGAGCCGGCGCGGGTGGAGGTCTTGAGTGAGATCCTCTTCCGCGAGACCTCCACGCTGGGCCTGCGGGTGATGGAGGTGGCGCGGCGGTGTCTGGAGCGCGCGTGGCGCGAGGTGGAGACGGAGTACGGCGTGGTGCGCGTCAAGCTGGGCCTGCTGCGCGGGGAGATCGTGACCGCGGCGCCGGAGTACGAAGACTGCAAGCGGTTGGCGCTGGAACGGGGCGCGCCGGTGAAGGCGGTG
>CAZUGW010000043.1:0-7463 GCA_964620055.1 uncultured bacterium | reverse complement strand
CGTCCGGTTGGCGGCGCTGTTGGCGATGCGCCGGCTGGAGCGGCCCGAAATCGCCCGGTTCCTGTCGGACCCGGACCCCGCGCTGGTGTACGAGGCGGCGCGGGCAGCGTTCCGGGCGGCGTTCCGGGCGGGTGAGGAGAGCACATGAAGGGCTGGAAGATTGTGGTGGGTTCAATCGCGGTCGTCGCCATCGGAGGGACAATCCTGGCGTGGCTGTTATTTGGGCCGTCGCGGAGCATGCGCCAACCTCCGCCGCGGCCGGGCGCCGCAACGAAGACCGTGACCCAGTCGCCGACCGAGGTAGTGGTGTCCTACCTGGAGGCGCTGCAGAACAAGGACTACCAGACGGCCTACTCCTACCTCTCCCGCGAGTCCAAGCGCAAGCACCCCTCCACCGAGTTCGCCTCCCTGAACGAGACGAAGGGGATCACGGAGTACGACCTGAGCACCGCCAGGGAGGCGCAGGGGGAGGACGGGTACATGACGGTGGCGGTGCAACTCAGAGAGGATCCGGCCTCGGCGGGCTTCCGGATGGTGAAGGAAGGGGGAAGCTGGAAGATCGTGTTCCTCGGGGGGATTCCGTCGTATCCGTATCCGTAGACGGTGGGCGACTACCGAAAGGTGATCTCCCCCCTCCCAACGAAGTAATCAGACGTCTCACCCGGCTCCGCGCACCCAGTCATCGCAGCAGCAGTCGCGGCCCCTTCCCGGCAGTAGTTCCGACGCGTGCGGCGAATTCCTCGCTGACGCTCAGGATGACAGATAGGTGAGAAGGCCGGAGAGACGCTGGCAATCGCCCAACAACGGAGGAAGAACCCGATGAAAGTGATCCTGCTGGAGGACGTACGCGGCGTCGGCGCGGCGGGCGCCGTGGCGAATGTGGCCGACGGTTACGCCCGCAACCTCCTCCTCCCGCGCAAACTGGCCCTCCCCGCCACCGACGCGAACATGAAGAACCTGGAGCAGCAGCGCCACACGATCCACCGCCGCCAGGTGCAGCAGGCGAAGACCGCGGAGACGATGGCGGAGAAGATCGCGGGAATCACGCTCACCCTCAAGGCGAAGGTGGGGGAGGGCGGCCGACTCTACGGCTCGGTCACCAACGCGGACCTCGCCGAGGCCCTGGCCGAGCACGAGATCGAGGTGGACCGCCGCGCCATCACCTTCCCCTTCCCGATCAAGACTGTGGGCGCGCACGAGGCGAAGGTGCATCTGCACAAGGACGTCGAGGCGACGATCAAGCTGGAAGTCGTGGCCGAAGAAGAGAGCGCGTAGCGCGCGAGCGTTCGTGGGGAGGGCCGTCCTGGCGTGAGTGCACCGTTGCTGGACCGCGTACCGCCGCAGAACCTCGAGGCCGAGCAGGCGACCCTGGGCGCCATGCTGATGGAGCGAGACGCCATCGCGCGGGTGGTGGACTTGCTCGAGCCGGAGGATTTCTACAGCCCGCAACACCAGATCCTCTACCGCGTGATGACCGATCTGTTCAATGAGAGCAAGCCCGTGGACCTGGTGACGGTGCAGGCGCGCTTGCAGGACCTGGGCCGGCTGGAGTCGGCCGGGGGGAGATCGTACCTCATCGCCCTCCAGGACCCGGCTCCGACCGCCGCGGCGGTGGAGTACTACGCGCGCATCGTGCGGGAGAAGGCGACGCTGCGCGCCCTGACCCGGGCTGGGGCTGAGATCAAGCGAATCGCGCAGGAAGTGGCGGAGGAGGACGTGGAGACCATCGTGGACCGCGCTGAGTCCACCATCTTCACCGTCGGCGAGCGCACCATCACCCCCGCTTTCACCCCGCTGCGCGACCTCCTCGGCCTCACCTACGACCGCATAGACGAGATGCAGGAGTCCCACCGCCCCGGGACCGGCCTGCTCACCGGCTTCGACGATCTGGACGGTTACACGGCGGGATTGCAGGCCTCGGAATTGGTGATCGTCGCGTCCCGGCCTTCCATGGGGAAGACCTCCTTCGTGATGAACCTCGCCACCAACGTTGCCAAGACGCAGAGCAAGACGGTGGCGATCTTCAGCCTGGAGATGTCGAAGGAGCAGTTGGCCCTCCGCATGTTGTGTTGCGAAGCCGGGGTGAACCAGCAAAACGTGCGCCAGGGGTTCGTGGACCGCGGGGACATGGACCGCATCGCCATCGCCGCCAACGAGCTCTACAACGCGCCCGTGTTCTTCGACGATACCCCCGTGCTGAACGTGCTCCAGATCAGGGGCAAGGCGAGGCGGTTGCGGGCGGAGCACGGGCTGGACCTCATCATCGTGGATTACATGCAGTTGATCTCCGGGCATGGGCGATTCGAGAACCGCAACCAGGAGATCTCGCTCATCGCGCGCTCGCTGAAGTCGCTGGCGAGAGAACTGCGCGTGCCGGTGATCGCCTGCTCCCAGCTCAGCCGGGCGGTGGAATCGCGCGGCGCGCCGCACCGCCCCATGCTCTCGGACCTGCGGGAAAGCGGCTCCATCGAGCAGGACGCGGATGTGGTGATGTTCCTCTACCGACCCTCCTACTATGGCGACCAGGAGATGAAGGCGGCGGAGTATGACCCGGAGAGCGAGCGCAATGTCGCCGAAGTGATCCTGGCGAAACAGCGCAACGGCCCGACCGGGACGGTGCGGCTGGCCTGGTTGGATCAGTACGTGCGGTTCGAGAATCTGGAAGGGCGCTACCTGCCGCCGGAGGAAACGTAGCTCTTGATCCCGGCCCAGACCATCGGCTATTACTGCCTCGTCGCCGGCGTTTCGATGATCGCGGGGTGGTGGATCGCGTTTCGCAACCGGCCGTATCTGCTCTCGCTCGGGATTTTCTTCGCGGCGCTGGCGGCCGCGCTGATCGTGAGTGATCGCACGAAATTCGGCCCGCCCTCGCCCGCGCTGCAATGGGTCTTTCTCGCGGCGGTGGGGGTGGCGGTGGTCGCGTTCGTGGCGGCCGTCGTGCTGGCAGTTCAGGAGACGCGGCGGCGAATCCACGAGACGCGAGAGCACTACCGGGCGGCGGCCGACGCGCTGGCGGAGATGGCGCGGGCGAAAGAGCAGCAGCTTCGGGACAAGCAAGAACGGGACACAACTGAGGGGGACGGAGAGCCATGACCTCGCGGCTCAAGATCTTGGTGATAGGCTCGGGCGGACGCGAGCACGCGCTGGTGTGGAAGCTGGCGCAGAGCCCGCGCGCGGGAACGATCTACTGCGCCCCCGGCAACGCGGGGATCGCGCAGCAGGCGACGTGCGTGCCGATCCCGGCCACGGAACTGGGCGAGCTGGCCGCCTTCGCGGAGCGGGAGGGCATAGACCTGACGGTGGTGGGGCCGGAGCAGCCGCTGGCGGCGGGGATCGTGGACCTGTTCCAAGAGCGGGGGCTGACGGCATTCGGCCCGACGCGACGCGCGGCCCTGCTGGAGAGCAGCAAGGTGTGGAGCAAGGATTTCTTCGCGCGCCACGACCTGCCCACCGGGTTCTTCGGGACCTTCGACGCGGCCGAAGACGCCATCGCCTATCTCGATACCCAGACCTACCCCGTAGCGGTGAAGGCCGACGGCCTCGCGGCCGGCAAGGGCGTCACCATCGCGCGCACGCGCGAGGAGGCGGTGGAGGCGATCACGGATTCGCTGGTGCGAGGGGTGTTCGGCGAGTCCGGCCGCCGGGTGGTGATCGAGGAGTTCCTGGTGGGACAGGAAGTCGTCGGCGATGATGGCGATCTCGGACGGCGAGCATCTCTACGCGCTGCCGGCCTCGCAGGATTACAAGCAGATCTACGACGGCGACCGGGGGCCGAACACAGGGGGCATGGGCTGCTACTCCCCGGTGCCGATCTTCCCCGAGGAGCTGTACCAGCACACGCTGGAGGACATCTTGCAGCCCACCCTCCGCGCCATGGCGGCGGAGGGGCGGCCGTTCGTGGGGTGCCTGTACGCGGGATTGGTGCTGACCGAGGAGGGGCCGAAGCTGCTGGAGTACAATGGCCGCTTCGGCGACCCGGAGACGCAGGTGGTCTTGCCGCGGTTGGAGGCGGACCTGGTAGACCTGCTGGAGGCGGCGGTGGAGGGGCGGCTCCCGGAGGCGGTGGCGTCCACTTCCTCCGGCGCGGCGGCGTGCGTGGTGATGGCCTCGGGCGGGTACCCGGGCGGGTACGAGACGGGCAAGCTCATTGACGGGCTGGAGACCGCGGCGAAGATGGAGGACGTGATCGTCTTCCACGCCGCGACCAAAGAGACGGACGAGGGACTGGTCACCGCGGGCGGGCGCGTGCTCGGAGTCACGGGCGTGGCGGACACGCTGCCGGGCGCGATCGAGACGGCCTACCGCGGCGTGCACGTCATCTCGTTCGAGCGCGCGCATTGGCGCACCGACATTGGACGACGAGGCGGGTAGGGCGGGCTTTAGCCCGCCAACCTGACCCCGTAACGGGATAGGGCGGGCGTGCCTACGCCCGCCTCTGGAGGCGCGGATGCAAGACGAGATCAAGGTATTCACGGGCAACGGCAATCCCGCGTTGGCGCAGGAGATCTGCGACCACCTCGAGATCCCGCTGGGCAAGGCGACGATCATCCGGTTCTCCAACGAGAACATCTTCGTTCAGATCCAGGAGAACGTGCGGGAGCGCGACGTCTTCGTGGTGCAACCGCTCTCCAGCCCGGTGAGCGAGAACCTGGTGGAGCTACTGATCATGCTGGACGCGCTGAAAAGCGCCTCCGCCCGGCGGATCACCGCGGTGGTGCCCTACTACTCCTACGCCCGGTCGGACAAGAAGGACAAGCCGCGCATCTCCATCGCAGGGCGATTGATCGCGGATTTGTTGGTGACCGCGGGGGCGAACCGCCTCCTCACCATGACCCTGCATTCCGAGCAGGTGCAGGGCTTTTTCCGCTGCCCGGCCGACCACCTCTCGGCCACGCCAATCCTGTGCGAGTACCTCCGCTCCCTGAACCTGGAGAACTGCGTCGCCCTCGCCACCGACGCGGGTTCGGCGCGGCGCGCGGGATCGTATGCGACGCGGCTCAACATCCCGCTCGCCTTCATTGACAAGCGGCGGATCAGCGACAGCAAGGTGGAGGTGCGCGCGGTCGTGGGCGACGTGAAGGGCAAGACCATCCTCCTCTTCGACGACGAGATCGCCACCGGCAGTTCGCTCCTGGAGGCGGTGAGCGCGCTGGAAAAGCTCGGGGCGGACTTCGCGGACCTCTACGTTGGGGCCACGCACGGGGTGCTCACCAAGGACGCCGCGCCGCGGATCATGGACTCCAGCATTAAGCAGGTGGTGATCACCAACACCGTACCGCTGCCGGAGGAGAAACAGTGCGAGAAGATCGTGCAACTCTCCGTCGCCCCGCTCTTCGGCGAGGCCATCCGGCGGATTCACACGGGCGAGTCGGTGAGCAAGATCTTTGAGTAGGGGCTAGGGGTTAGGGTCTAGGGTCTAGGGAGGAGTTGCCGGTGGAGAGAGCGGTTGTCCTAGAGGACGGAGAGGATGGGTACATCATCGCCTCCTGCCCGTCTCTGCCAGGTTGCTGTACTCAGGGGAAGACGGAAGCAGAGGCATTGGCCAATATCCGCGAGGCCATCGCTGCGTATCTGTTGGCCGCAGATGATCGGGCGCAAGGAAAGGGTCCGGAAGCTCCCTGACGATGCCTCAGCACGAAGGACACGAAGGGCACAAAGAGAACAGAAAAGAGGTTCTTTGTGCCTTTGTGCCTTAGTGTTTCAGAACACCCTTACGTCTGAGAGGCCCTGACATGGTCATCATCCTCATGGGTTCGGACTCCGACCTGCCGAAGGTCAAGCCGGCGGCGGAGGCCTTGGCGGAACTGGGCATCCCCTACGAGATGCACGTCGCCTCCGCGCATCGCACCCCGGAGCGCGTCGCCGCGCTGGCCTCCGGCGCGCGGGAACGCGGGGTGAAGGTACTGATCGCGGCGGCGGGGGGCGCAGCCCATCTCGCCGGCGTGGTCGCGGCGCACACCACGCTTCCCGTGATCGGGATCCCCATCTCTTCCAGCGCGCTGAACGGCCTCGACGCGCTGCTGGCTACGGTGCAGATGCCCAGCGGCATCCCCGTGGCGACCGTGGCGATTGACGGCGCGCGGAATGCGGCGCTGCTCGCCGCCGAGATCATCGCCGTCTCCGACGCGGCAGTGGCGGAGAAGTTGGCCGAACTGCGCGCGGCGATGGCGCGGCAGGTGGAGGAGGCGTCGGGAAAGTCGCGGGAGCCGGCGTGATGCCGACGATTGAGGATCTCTCTGCGGACAATGTCAGCGAGTTGCTCACCTGGCCGGGCGGGTGCCAGGCCGGTGCCTGTGTCTACTGGGAGCACTACGAGCACAGGAAGGACCCCGTAGAGCAGCGCGCGGCGCTGAAGGCGGAGTGGTTCCGCCGGGTGACGGCCGAGTTTGGGTGCTGCGGCAAGTTGGCCCGCGTGGATTCCGTGCCCGTCGGGTTCGTCCAGTTCGCGCCGCCGCGCTATCTGCCGAATGCGCTGGCCTACGACTGCGGGCCCCCGAATGAGGACGCGGTCTTCGTCTCCTGCCTCCACGTCGCGGAGGAGTGGCGCGGAAGAGGTGTGGGACGCGCGCTTCTGGAGGCAGTGCTCGCGGACGTGCCGCGGCGGGGCCTTGCGGCGGTGGAAACTTACGCGCGGAAGGGACCGGAGGCATACAATAACCCCAGCGGACTGCTGGAGTTCTGGGCCAGGAACGGCTTTCGCACAGTGCGTGAGGACGCTGAGTTCGCTCTGGTTCGCAAGGAGCTGATGGAACGATGATAGACCGCTACTCCTATCCCGAGATGCGCGCCCTCTGGGCGCCGGAGAATCGCTACCGCAAGTGGCTCGAGGTCGAGCTCCTCATCGCCGAGGGGTGGGGCGAGATCGGCCGCATTCCCAAGGAGGCGGTGCAGGCCCTGCGCGCGAACGGCGACCGGATGCTCGCGCCGGAGTTCGACTTCGGCAAGGTAGTGCACCGCACGCTCGAGTTGGAGGGCGACGTTCCCGGCTTCGAGCCCAAGCCCGGCCAGCCCGTGATCCGGCACGACCTGATCGCTTTCCTTACCGCGGTCTCCGAGCACCTGGGGGAGGAGAAGCGCTACCTGCACTTCGGCGTCACCTCCTATGACATCGAGGACACCGCGACATGCATGTTGCTGCGCGATTCGTGCGACCTGATCGAACAGGACCTAGCCGCGCTCTGCGATGCCATCCGGGAGCGCCTCCGCGAGCACAAGTGGACCCCCATGATCGGGCGCACCCACGGGGTGCACGCGGAGCCGATCACGCTGGGGTTGAAGCTCGCGGTGTGGCTGGCCGAGGTGGAGCGCGATCTCGTGCGCCTGCGCCAAGCGCGGGAGAGCGTGAGCGTGGCAATGGCCTCCGGCCCGGTAGGGAGCTACGCCAGCGTGGACCCGCGGGTGGAGGAGTACCTCTGCCGGCGGCTTGGGGTGGAGATTCCGAAGGCGACCAGTCAGATCGTGCA
>CAZUGW010000042.1:2119-14052 GCA_964620055.1 uncultured bacterium | reverse complement strand
CTGGGAATCGCGCAGATGCAGCGGATCGAGGAGATTCTCGCCGCGCGGCGGCGCGTGGCCGCATGGTACGGGGAGGCGCTGGCGGAGGTGGAGGGCGTGGAGGCTCCGGGAGAGACGCCCGGGACCGAGATCAGTTGGTTCGTGTACGTCGTCCGCGCGTCTGCGTGCCGGACGAGACAGGACCTGGACCAGGTGATCGGAAACCTGAGAGCGCGCGGCCTCGCGTGCAATAACTACTTCTACCCGATCCATCTCCAGCCGTTCTATCGAGAACAGTTCGGATACACGGAGGGCGATTTCCCGATCACCGAGGCGATCTCCGCGCAGACGCTCGCACTGCCGTTCCACAATCGCCTGACGCAAGAGGAGGTGGAGTTGGTGGTGGAGGCCTTGCAGGAGAGCGTGCGCGAGGTGGCGCGAGGAGAAACGATGCGGAAGGGCGAGCGATGAACGTCTGCCTGTCATCGGCGGGCCGGAGAGTGGCCCTGCTGGAGGGCTTTCGCGAGGCCCTGCGCGAGCTCGCGCCGGGCGGGCACGTCTACGCGGTGGACGCCTGCCTCACCGCCCCGGCGTTGCGCCTGGCCGACGCCGCGTGGCAGGCGCCCTACTGCAGCGCGCCGGCCTTCCTCCCCGCCATGCTGGAGCTATGCCGGCGCGAAAGGATCGGGCTGATCGTGCCGACCATTGATACCGAATTGCCGGTCTACGCGGCCCACCGGGAGGAGTTCGCCGAGCTGGGCGTGGTGGTGGCGGTGTCGGGGCCGGAGACGGTCAGCATCGCCGCCGACAAGGTGCGCACCCACGCCTGGCTGACCAGCCACGGCTTCCCGACGGTGCGGCAGGGGTTGGCGCGGGAGGTCCTGGCGCACCCCGATGACTGGCCGTTCCCGCTGGTGGTGAAGCCGCGCTGGGGAAGCGCGGGCAAGGGCGTGGAGGTGGCGACCTCCGTGGAGGCGCTGCGCGCCATTCCGGACTTGAGCGAGGACACTCTTGTCCAGGAGATCTGCCCCGGGAACGAGCATACGGTGAACGTGCTGGTAGACCGCGCGGGGCGGTGTCGCTGCGCGGTGCCGCACCTTCGCATGGAGGTGCGCGCGGGCGAGGTGAGCAAGGCCGTCACGGTGAAGCACGCGGGGCTGATGCGCCTGGCGGCGGCGATGGCGGAGGCCCTGCCGGACGCCTACGGCGCGTTCAATTTCCAGTGCTTCCTCTCCGGCGACTCGGACCTGCGGGTGATCGAGATCAACGCCCGGTTCGGCGGCGGGTACCCACTGTCGCGCGAAGCGGGGGCGGACTTCCCGCGGTGGATGGTGCAGGAGGCCTTGGGGCAACCCATGGAGGCGTCCTTCGACGGCTGGCAGGACGGACTGGCCATGCTTCGCTATGACGAGGCCGTGTTCGTGAGCGAGCAGATGCTAACAGAGCGCGCCCCGGAGGGATCGCCGCTGGTGGACGGGGGGCCGAGCGGCTTGATGGTGGGCGAGTGACATGACGGCGCGCGCGCAGGTGTGGCAGTTCGGTCCGTTGGCGGCCTGGATGGCGCTAATGGCCGTGTTCTCGGGAAGCTCGGGATCTGAGGAGACCATGCGACACGGGATCTCGTGGCTCGTGAGACACCTGGCGCCCGCCGCGCACGGAGGAAACGCAGGGGCGGCCTTGCCGTTCCCCGCAATCTGGACGATGCGGAAGCTGATCCACCTCAGCGAGTACGCCGTGCTGGCCCTGCTGGTGCGCCGCTGGATTCAGTCGCTGGGCGCGGCGGCGCCCGCGCTCTCCTGGCTGGCCGTCGGATTCTGCGCGGTCTATGCCGCGCTGGACGAAACCCATCAGGCCTTCGTGCCCGGGCGGACCGCCTCTCCCTGGGATGTGGGCCTTGACGTCATCGGCGCGAGCCTCGCGCTGGGCCTCATTCCCGATGCGCGCGCGCCGCGGGAGGCAGTCGGGTATCGCTTGCGGGATGTAGCTGGGGCGCTGCTCGGGCTGCTCCTGGCCGCGCCGGTGATGCTGCTCTCGGCGGCCGCGATCCTGGTCACTATGGGCCCGCCGGTGCTCTACCGGCAGCGGCGCGTCGGGCGCGGGGAGCGCCCCTTCACGATGTACAAGTTCCGGACTATGAACGAGGCGCGTGACGCCCAGGGGGAGTTGCTACCCGGCCCTCTCCGCTTGACGCCTGTGGGGCGGTGCTTGCGGTACTTGAGCCTCGACGAACTGCCGCAGCTCTGGAACGTGCTCAAGGGCGATATGTCACTGGTGGGACCACGCCCCCTATACGCCCAATACCTCTCCTACTATACGGCGCGGGAGCGGACCCGCCACCTGGTCCGCCCGGGGATGACCGGCCTGGCCCAGATCAACGGGCGCAACAGCCTGGATTGGGACGCGCGCTTGGAACTGGACGCGCAGTATGTGGAGCGGAGATCGCCGGGGCTGGACCTCCACATTCTGTGGCGGACCATCGGGCGAGTACTGCGCCAGAGCGACGTCCGCGATCGCGCGCGACAAGGGTCGTTGGCCGAGCATCGCCGGAGCCTGGTGAAGAGGTAAACCGCGAGGAAACGCATGGCTCCGTCCGCAGAAGCGGACGGAGCCACCGTCGTGAGAAATCGTCGCAAGGCCTAGTACGTCAGGCCGAAGGCACGCGCCAGATACACCGCCATCTGGTCGCGCGTGCAAGTCACGCCGGGGCGATAGGTTCCGTCATCATAGCCGCCGACCACACTGCGAGAGGCGATGTACTCCACGTACTTGTGCGCCCAGTAGCTCGCGGGCACGTCGCTGAATGTGTCTTGGGTCGGGGGGGTGTATCCGGAAAGCCCCTCATCGCCCGTGGGATTCACGATCGCGCGGGCGACGAACACGGCCATTTGGCCGCGGTCAACGGTGAGCGCGGGGCGATAGCCCCCGTCCGGAAAGCCGGTCACGATGTGATTGGCGGCCGCGTACTCGACGTACCTGTAGGCCCAGGAGTCGGCCGGCACGTCCGAGAAAGTCGGCAGCGCCGGGCCGGCCGGCACCCCGGCGTCGCCGCCCGCGAGCGCGCGGGAGACGAACACGGCCATCTGATCGCGGGAGACGGGTACCGTCGGGCGGTAGGTGCCATCGCTGAATCCGCTCACGAGTCCGCCCGCAACACAGGCCATGATCTGCGGGTAGGCCCAGTAGCCAGGGGGTATGTCGGTGAAGCTGATGCTAGGCCGTGGATTCACGGTCAGAGCGACCCCGGCGCTACTGGAGACCCAGGTCGCGAACCACTTGCAGGTTGCCGTCACTGTCAACGTGACCGTGGTATCGCTGCCGCTGGTGTTGGCCGGGGCGGTGTAGGTCGGGTTCTGCGCTGCCGCGCTGGGCAGGAACGTGCCGCCCGCGCCGTTGTCGCTCCACGCCCAGGCCTCTCCGGTGTGGCCGAGGCTGTCCGTGACCGTAGCGATCAAGGTGCTGGTCCCGCCTGAGGCCACAGTGGCCGGACTCGCGGTGGCCGTAACGGTGAGGGTATGCGCGGCCGGGGTCTGCGGGTTCACGGTGAGCGTGACGTCCGCGCTGTCGGCCACCCACTGCGGGAACCACATGCACGTAGAGGTCACCGTCAGAGTCACTGCGCGGTCGGCTCCGGTGGTGTTGGCGGCGGCCTGGTAGGTCGGGTTCTGCACCCCAGCACTGGGCAGGAACGTCCCGCCCGCGCCGTGATCGCTCCACGACCAGGCCTCCCCGGTGTGGCCGAGGCTGTCGGTGACGGTCGCGGTCAGCGTCGTCGTCCCGCCCGAGGCGACGGTGGTCGGACTGGCCGAGGCCGCGACCGTCACGGTGTGGGAGGTCGTCGTCCCCTGCACGGTGAGGCTGGTGCTCGCGCTGCCCGTCGCCGGCGGCGCGCCGGAGCAGGTCGCGGTGACCGTGAGCAGCACGGTCAGATTGCCGGCACTGGTGTTTGTCGGCGCGTTGTAGGTCGGATTCTGCACCGCGGCGGAGGGAGAGAAGCTCCCCCCCGCGCCCCCGTCCGACCAGGACCAGGAGGCGATGGCGTGGCCGCTGCTATCTGTCGCGCTGGCGCTCAGGGTGCTCGTGCCGCCCGAGGCCACCGTGGCCGGCGAGGCCGAGGCGGTGACGGTGACGGTATGCCCCCCTCCGCCCCCGCCCAGGCTGTCGAGCATGTTGCCGAGTTGGAGGCGCGCGTTCTCCACCGCGTTGGGGTCGCGGGTCCAGTTCGTCCAGTCCGGCCCGACGGTGCGCGCCACGCTCAGCGCCCACGCGCCCTGTCCGGCGCTCTTCAGCAACTGGACGTAGTCGTAGTCGTCAATCCCGTCTCGCACGTACTTGATCCGCATCGCCGGCACCACCTGCCCGGGCAAACCCACCTGCCCGCCGGGGTACGTCAACAGCCCCTCTCCCGGCAGATAGGGCCAGGGATAGGAGCCGCTCGACGGATTGACGCTCCACCAGTCCACCCGCCAGTAGAGGAAACCCACCAGCCCCAGGCTCTGGTTGATGAAGCCGGGCTGGATCCGGTAGTTGATCGGGGCGTAGTCCAGCAGCCACTTGGGCGAGTAATCGTCCTGCTGGGTGCAGTTGTAGGACCACACCTTATCGCCCTTTTGCTGAACGTACAAGACGTTGCTCTTGTAGGCGTCGTACTGCTTGGGCAGGAGCACCCAGTCGTCCACCGCGGAGCGGCCCGTGCCCGAGCCGTCGTCGTAGAGGTCAGGCACCGGCACCATGGTGATGAGCTGATCCACCCCCGCGGCGTGGAAGGCGCGCGCCCAGGCCTTGATCCCGGAGTAAAGCGCCGGGTTGGAGATCTCGTCCGCCGAGTAGCAGTAGAAGTAGAGGTCCTGCTGATGCTGGGCCTTCTGGGCCAGGACGTCGGAGACACTGGGGGCGGGAGCGATGTAGCCGCTCTGATCGGCCCCGCTCCAGAACGCCAGGCTGGTGCTCTGCATCCCGTCGTTGTCAATGAAGGACCGCTCGTCACTCGTGTTGGTGGTTACCGGGTTGATGCGGTTCTTGAGCAATTCCCGGTCCGCCTGCCAGACACCGCGGTTCTCTCCGCCGTCGCTGGTGGGCCAGTACATGAAGCACGTCTTCAGCGCCGGCTTGACCGGGAGGGTGAAATTCCACACCGTGAGGTTGAGGGTGACGCTGGCGCTGCCCTGCGCGCTGGTGACCGTGAACACCCCGGAGTAGTGTCCGGCCGGGGTGGTGCGCGGCACGGAGATGTCCACCCAGATGGGCTGGTTCTTCGCCGCCGCCAGCGAGAAGGGCACGGCGTCGTACGTCCCCGCTAGATCCTGCCCGGTGGCGGGGTCCACGAAGGGGATCAACGCGTCGGGATACCAGCCCGGCCCCTGGGGTTTGTTGCGGTTGCTCGCCCAATCCCCGGAGCCGGAGGCGAGGTAGACGTAGTGTTCGCGGTACAGCGTCACCTGCGGCCCGCCGAGATTGGGGGCGGTGACGTTCACAGACGATAGCCCGCCCGCGGGAGCGGTCACGATGATCTGAAAGGACTCACTCTCTCCCTTGGCGGCATAGACGTTGATCTGCGCGGCCGTGCCCGGCGCGTCATCCGGGCGCACCCGCACCAGCGCCGGCGCCACCCAGACGGTGGGCGCGGCGAACGCCGGCGGCGCCATTACGAGGCCGGCGAAGGCAAGAGACATGAGCCACAGGAGGTAGGGCCTGGCGCGATTGCACGCGCTACGCTCGGCCCGCTGAGGGAACGACGTGCGACACCTGCTCGAATGCACCATTGATGTCTTGGCTGACTCCTCGAATTCCGCCGATCCGCCCCAGTGCGGACCGTTCGATATGCGCTCGGGATTGCTCCCGGCCATCGCCAAGGCTCTGCCGCAGTCGGCTCCCAGCCGCCGGTGACCGCGGACGTCTGTCCCCTTGTACCCGGCGGAGGGGGGGCGTCAAACTCCCGTGATTTTGAAGCAAAGCAAGGACTTAACTTGTCATCAGGCCGAGGACAGGCCTCTTGGACAGCACTGCGCTGTGCTCCACCAGGAGGACATTCGCAAGGCCGTTCCCAACTCGTAGCGCTCGGCGACTGCGTGAACGGCGGCGGGAGAGGGCGATCCCTCTCCCGCCGTCTCGCGCTTGTTGCCCTAACGCGGGTTCTGCTATACTGCGGCCCAGGCGCGACGCGCGCTGGGGGAAGACAGCCACCATGGCGGATAACTCAGGCCCGCTCGGCGGGCCGGTATTGATCGTGGGTTCGGTCGCGCTGGACGGGGTTCGCACCCCGTTCGGCGAGGTCAAAGAGGCGCTCGGCGGTGCGGCCAGCTATGCCTCGGTATCGGCCAGCTTCTTTGCGCCGGTGCGGATGGTGGCCGTGGTGGGCGAGGATTTCCCGGAGCAGCACGTGGCCCAGTTCGCCGCGCGCGGCATTGACGTCCGGGGCCTGCAGCGCGCTGCCGGCAGCACCTTTCGCTGGGCCGGGTACTACGAGTACGATCTGAACCAGGCCCATACGCTGGCCACCGAGCTCAACGTCTTCGAGACCTTCCGGCCGGAACTGCCGGAGGACTACCGCCATTCACCCTACGTGTTCCTCGCTAATATTGACCCCGAGCTCCAACTCGCCGTGCTCGACCAGATTCGACGCCCCAAGCTGGTGGCGTGCGATACCATGAACTACTGGATCGAGAGCAAGCGCGACAAGGTGCTGGAGGTGTTGGCGCGGGTGGACCTCGCGCTGATGAACGACGCGGAAGCGCGACAGCTCTGCGGCGAGGCGAACCTGATCGCGGCGGCGCGACAGATTCTGAACTACGGCCCCGGGGTGGTGATTATCAAGAAGGGCGAGCACGGCTCCATCATGCTCGCCCAGGACTCGTTCTTCTCCGCCCCGGGCTACCCGTTGGAGGAGGTGCGTGATCCCACCGGCGCGGGCGATACCTTCGCGGGCGGGCTGATCGGCTATCTGGCCCGAGGCGACGACGGCGACGACGGGGCGATGCGACGGGCGATCATCTCCGGCGCGGTGATGGCCTCGTTCACGGTGGAGGATTTCTCGCTGCGCCGGCAGCTGCGCCTGGAGCCGGCGGAGATCGCGGAGCGTTATCATGAAATCGGAGCGATGACGCGCTTCGGCGGATTCTGAGAACCTCGGAGGAGATCATGCGGGCCCGTCCCATCATCGCAGTGATCGCAGTTGTCGCTCTGTCCTACGGGGTCGCGACCCTGTGGCGACACGCCTCGCCCAAGTTGACGCCGACCGCGCGGCCGAAGGCCAGGTCGGAAGGACCCGCCAGGGGGGCCGACGCACGCCGCTCCCCGGAGGCGTCCCGCGCGCCCGGCACGACCCCGCCCGCCGCGCCGGCCCCGGTGGAGCCGGCCGCGACGCAGACCCCCCAAACCGCCGCCCTCGGGCACGGGCAGTACCAGGTGGAGCGCACTACTACGCGCCACGACCTGGCGGGAGAGAAGCGCGTGGTGATCGAGAACCCCTACGGCCACGTCGTGGTGGCCTCCGGCGGGCCTCAGGTCGAGGTGGAGAAGACGGTCTTCGCGCGGGGCAAGGACGAGGCCGAGGCGAGGAAGAAGGGCCAGGCCTTCACGGTCTCCGTCGCGCGGGACAAGCGCCAGGGCTTCGTGATCTCGGTGGAGGGAGACCCCCGGGACTATGACGTAGGCGTCAACCTGCTGGTGCGCGTGCCGCCGACCGCGGCCCTCCGCGCGAAATCCGGCGAGGGCGACGTCCGGGTGGGCGACATGCAGGGCTCGGTGAAAGCCGAGGCGTCCATGGGCGAGGTGGTCGTGGGAAATGTGAAGGGCAAGGTGACGGCCTCCACCGCCTCCGGCAATGTCGTGGTGAAGGGCGCGGGCGGAGGGCTGGACGCGCAGACCTCCAGCGGCAACCTCGACCTCCAGAACGCCCAGGGCGCCTCGGTGACCGCCCGCAGCATGAGTGGGACGATCAAGCTGCGCGTTATCAGCACCTCCCATCTCATCGCGACGACCATGAGCAGTGCGGTGGACGTCTCGATCGCGCAGCCCTTCTCCGGCCAGGCGGAGATCCGATCCGCGAGCGGGGATCTCCTGGTGGCAATTCCCGTGACCTCGGACTGCAAGGTGCAGACCATGACCGGTAGCGGCCCCGTCAAGAGCAGCCTGCCACTCAAAGACGAGAAGCACGCGGGGCCGAATATCAGCGGTCGGTTGGGAGCGGGTAAGGGATTGCTGCTGGTGACGAACGATAGCGGTGGCATCGAGGTAAAGCCTAAGTAGGGGCACGACATGTCGTGCCCCTACGCGTGGTTGTCAACAGGAAAGCAGGAAAGGGAACGGCAGGCCGTGCCCTTCCGCGTGGCTGTCAGAAGGAAAGGGCACGACATGTCGTGCCCTTCCGTGTAATTGTCAGCAGGAAAGGGACCGGCAGGCCGTGCCCCTCCCTGTGATTATCAGTAGGAAAGGGCACGACATGTCGTGCCCCTACGCGTGGCTGTCAACAGGAAAGC
Source organism: uncultured bacterium (assembly GCA_964620055.1). GTDB lineage: Bacteria > Armatimonadota > Hebobacteria > Hebobacterales > Hebobacteraceae > CAZUGW01. The sequence continues at coordinate 5,599 of CAZUGW010000042.1, read as the reverse complement.
AGGAAAGGGACCGGCAGGCCGTGCCCCTCCCTGTGATTGTCAGAAGGAAAGGGAACGGCAGGCCGTGCCCCTCCGTGTAGTTGTCAGAACGAAAGGGCACGACATGTCGTGCCCCTACGGCAAGGCCGACAGCTTCGACAGCGCCTCCGCGAGTTCACGTGCCCGAGCCGCTTCCGGATAGGCGACGAAGAAGACGGACTCGCGGGTCTCCCGCGCCTCCTGGTGAGCAGAGCGACCGCCTGACAGCAGATAGCCGTCTGTCCCGAACACATGGCCCCCCAGCCAGCTCTCCGGGTGACACACCGCGAACACCACGGCCTGCTTGGCCTTCGGGTTCTCGGCGATGATCCAGCGCCTCGCGCCGACGCCCCGGCCGTACTCGGTGCGAAGCAGGGAGGCCCGGTCGTCCTCGGAACTGGTGATCACCGCGTCGAGATAGCTCCCCCCGAGCATCGGCCACAGGCCGAGGTCCGCGCCGAGCCAACCCGCGGTGTCGGTGCGGCGCGTGGTGCGAAGCGCGAGGGCGAGGACTCCGCTGCCGGGTGCGAGCAAGTAGTCGAGCTCGAGCTTATCGTGCCGGCCGCGATCCTGCTTCGGCGAGCAACTAACGCGCACCCCGCGCCAGACCACGCCCTGGCTCCCGCGGCGCTCGATCTCCCGCGCCGTGAACCGCTCGTACATCAGATCGCGGCCCAGGCTCTGCAGTTCCGGCGCGATCCCGCCGTGCCACGGGTTCATCCAGGCCAGCGGCCTGGCCTCGGGGTAGGCGGAACGGAGCAGTTGCTCACCATTGCGCTCCAGAGAAATGGCGCAGCCCTGGAACTCCGGCGCGAGGGTGAGCGCGAGCGCACCGTTCTCAATCCGCAAGTGCTCGCCAACTTTCGTCACTGTCACGCGCTTGCCCGGGTCGCCGAGCACGAGGACGGGCTGGCGCTCGTGGTACATCGCGCGGTCCAGGCGGACCTTGCAGTCCACGAAGTACGCGCCCTCCGGCAGTCCGGCGCGCTTCGCCACCGTGACGGGGGTCGAGGCGAGCTTGTCCCCGCAGACCTTCGCGAACTTCAGTTCGTGCGGTTGCACGCGCAGGCCCTCGCACGGCGCGACGGTGAGCGCGCCGTCGAGTTCCAGCCGCCCGACCGAGTCCACCACGAGCTTGGCCGTCGCACGGGGGCCATGCACCACCAGCGGGTTGGGCTGGAGGCCGAACGCGAGCGGCGGCCGCGTCACCAGCGCGCGCTGCTCCCGGTCCTGCCGGTCGCCGTAGAGCATCTGCCACCAGCGGCGCACGGTGAGCGCGTCTCCTTCGCCGGCGAAAAGGTAGGTGGGCGGGAGCGCCGCGGACTGCCCGGGCGCGAGCGCGGGGAAGGGGCGCTCAAAGGCCTTGCCCCAGCCCTCCAGCTTGACCTTCTCGGCCGCGTCCCAGAGGAGGCCGACGACCACGCCCTCGTGGTCCTCCTCGGCCACCCATCCCTCCGGCCAGTCCTCTCCCTTATCGCTAAGGTTGTGCTCGGAGAACTCCCGCCCCGCGGTCGAGCAAAGACCGCGGACCAGACCCTTCGCGGTCGGCGCCACCAGCGCGCCGCCGTTGACCCGGAATCGCGCGCCGACCTGAATCCGGCCCGTGACCTTGCTCGCCGTCCCGTTGATCACCGTCTCGTGCCACGCGAGCAGCGGCAGGTTGGAGAGCGTGAAGCGCCTCTCCAAACGCAGGCCGGGCCGGTGAATGGAGGTTGTGCCGAGCACCGCCGTTACCCGGTCGCCCTCGCGCTCTATCCGGGCGTCGCACCGGGTGTCGAAGAACTCGTCCCAGGCGAACGGAGGCAGGACGAACGGCGTCCCGAATTCCGCCACCCGGCGGTTGCGAATCTTGTCCTGTACGTTCCCCCAGCCGCCGCGCCGCCACACGCAGACGCGCAGCGTGGAGGATTCGAGCATCACGCGGTCCTTCTCCACGTGCCCGACCACGTCGCCCGCGGCGAGCGCAAAGGTCGTGAGCGTCGCCTCTTTCGGCTTGATCGTCAGCTTGCCGACCTTTACCTCCGACTCGGCCTTCACCTCGACCACGCCGGAGCCCGCGACTGTAAGGGGCAGCGGGACCTCGGCCGATCCCTTCGCGGGAAGGCGCACAGTCGTCTCTGTGGTTCCGAGCGTCACGCCGGCCGATCCGGTGAGGCGGACCGTGGCCTCGGCGGGCTTCTCCAGATCGCTCCACACCTGGAGCCTCACCTTCTCCTCTCGCCCCGGCCGCAGGCCGACCGCTTCGGCGTCCAGGCCGAAGCTCACGGCCTGCTTCACCTCGAAGCCCGCGGTGAGGGTGATGGGGAGGCCGTTGATGAGCAGGTCGGTGCGGAGGACGGGCGCGCGCGGCTCCTTGTCCTTCTCCGGGATCTCGGGGGAGATCTGGAACTCCGCCTCCAGGTCCGCCCGTCCCTTGACCTGTAAGAACTCCTTGCGGTCCAGGGTGACGCCCTGGTCGCCGGAGGCGATCAGCGCGACCTCCAGCGTCTCGCCGGTGTGATTCACGATCTGCCAGCGAATCCGCTGCGGCAGGCCGGCGACGAGCTTTTCATCGTCGAGCCAGCAGCCGACGAGGAAGTCGTTGTTCTCGAACTCCAGCAATCCCCAGGACTGGCGGTCATAGACCATCCGCAGCCGATCGCCACCCTCCTCCCACTCATAGGGGTAGACGCGCACCTTGCCGCGCTTGTGATCATCCGCGGTGAGCGAGAGATCGCGCTTCAGGGTGCCGTACCAATCGTGCTTCGCAAAGTAGGCCTGGGCCGCGGGGTGGCGCCGCGCGCCGGGGGTGAAGTTTTGCATCAGCACGCCCCAGGGCTCGTTGGGCGACCACATAAAACCGGACTTCTTGTAGAGTGGCACTGCTTTCAGGTTTCCCGGCCAGGTGTGCAGGTCCACGCGGGCGATGCCAAGGTCATAGACCCGCGCCACGGAGCGAAGCAGCACGGCCTTGCCGTAGCCCTTGCCATGGTAGTCGGGATGGGCGGTGAGCAGCGGCACGTAGGCGCGGTTGCGCTCTCCGGGCTTGGCGTACACGTTGCAGAAGGCGGCGAAGCGGCCGTCCTCCTCGGCCACGAAGATGCCGAGCATCCGGCTCTCCTTGGTGCGGCGCTCCACCTCCTCCGGGGTCTCCGGATCCCACGCGCCAGGCATCGCTGGACTCGTTGATGAGGGCCGCCAGCTTCTCCGCGTCGCCGCGTCGCCAGTCGGTGGATAGGTCACGCGTCTTGATCGCCATCTGCTTGCCTTTCACCAGTGCGGGCATGGGAATGTGCGCATGAGAAAACCGTGGGCGCACGTCTAGCCCACGGCTGCGAACGATCCTCTGAAGTGGGGGGCCGGGCTAGGTGCGAACCAGGCCGTCGCGCGCGTGGGAGGTGCGGGTGGAGGCGTGTGCAGGTGTCTTCATCACTCCTACCTCCACGCAGGGATTGCCCGGCCGGACGCCGGGCGACACGAGAT
>CAZUGW010000042.1:936-2109 GCA_964620055.1 uncultured bacterium | reverse complement strand
AAAGGCCGGGAGGTGTCAAGCGCGAACGCGGGACGCGATCGCTACCCGCCCCTAGCGCGGAGGCGCTTCGTGGCGACCTCGCCGCCGTTGAGCAAGTGAAGCAGCGGCTGCGGGCGGTCCACGCCCTCGACGTACTGCGGGCGTGCCTGCCACGGCGTGACCGAGAGCACGTTGGCGAGGTCCATCCAGTACTCCAGCCGCGCGGGCGTCAGCCCCCAGGTCATGTGGAAGTGGTTGGCCGGGGCGTACTGCTTGTACTCGCCCATAGTGGCGTACTTGGGGACGACGAAGGTGTGCGGCCAGGTGGGGGTGGAGGTGTGGCACACGGCCTCGGCCAGCTTCTCCGGCAGAGCGGCGGTCTCCGCCTCGTCCCAGAACATGGAGAAGAGGTTAGAGGCGGCGCTGTAGGCCATCCGCCCCGCGATCCCTTCGATCCCCGCGGGGGAGAGGAAGGTCACGGAGTTCCCCAGGCCGGGGAAATAACCCGGGTCGGCGAGAGGCATCGAGACGCCGGCCATGATCTCCTCCACGGAGGCGCCGGGCAGGGCCGCCCAGTCGAGCGAGGCGCTGCCCGAGTTGTCTCCGTCCACGAAGCCCTTGCGACGCCACCGCGCGTGGGACTCGGCCGTGCCCAGGCCCAGGGACTCGGCGAGACGCGCGATTTCCCACGGTTCCCACACCTTGCGGAAGTCCATGAACAGGGGTGGGTTTCCGCCGGTGAGATAGGTGAAGACGAGCATGGTCAGCAGGCCCTGCACATCGGCCTCGGTGGCGTAGGGGAGAGGTGGTTTGCGGCCGGTGTGATCGAACGTGGAGTTGAACAGGGACTCCATGATGTCGGCGACGGGGAGCGGGAGGCCGCGCGTATCCGACCCCCACTCGAGTTGGCTCATAAAGCCGCCGCCGACCGCGTTGAGATCGCGCATCAGGTCGCGCGCGAGGAGATACATGGCCAGGCTCTGATCCAAGCGCGCGCGGTCCGCGTCGTCGCGCAACTCGATTCGCTCTCCCAGATGCCCGGTCAGCCAGGCGCGCAGCGTCCGCGCAGCCTCGGCGTACTTTTCCGCGGGACCTTCGCCACCCGGCGGCACGTGAGGCATGTCGATCTTGATGATGTTGCGGTCGCTGCCGGCCAGCAGGCGATCCTTGTCCGCCTGATCGAGGATGTCGTAG
>CAZUGW010000042.1:0-926 GCA_964620055.1 uncultured bacterium | reverse complement strand
GCTCTTATCATACGCCTCTTTGTGGAGCATGTCGGCGAGCAGCTTCATGTCAAGGCGCGTGATCTCGATGCCGAAGGTATTCCGGGTGGGCAGGATATGGGCCAGCGCGGTCTCCATGCCCATCGAATCGTGGCCGAAGATCACCACCCGGCGGCCCTTGAGGGCCTGGTAGGTGACCGCGGCAAAGGTCCAGTCCACCAGCGCGGCGGCGGTAGACTCGGTCATCTCCGGCCGCTCGCCGGTATCGGGCCAGGTGCCGACATTGATATGCACCAGGCCGCCGTACTGGGAGATCGCGCCGTGGGCCGCGTGCGTGTACACGACCCCAGGCTTGGGGCCGCTGTTGCCGCAGGTGAGGTTGAGGGGGGTGTCCTTGGGGAACTGCGACAAGAGCGAGAGCAGCCCGAGCTGCGGGAAGGCCCAGGTGTCGGGGACGCAGATGAGGGCCTGCACTCCCTCGGCCTGGAACTGCCGCGCCACCGCGTCGGCCTGACGTTCACCGTCCACCAGCACGGGCGTGTAGACGACGCGCACGGGACTCCCGTCGGGCCGCACGACCTGGGCGGCGACGACGTCGGCCGCCATCTCCACGATATTCGCGGCGCGGCGGCGGGAGGCCGCGTCAATGCGGGGATCGCACACCGCGAACACGCCTATAGTCGGCGTTCCCGGCTGCGACGGCGGGCTATCGGCGAGGCGAATCGGTTTGCTCATGGCAGGCTCCTGACAGCGCGACTGGCAGGTTGTTTCTGCGCGCCCGTCAGGTATCCCTATGCCTGCCGTGTGGCAGTCCGCGCCGGCCGCCCGAGGCGGCAGCGTGGGCTAGTTCGCGCGGCCCGGCGTCCTCTCCCCGCGGTCCGCGCGCCCACCATCCGGCGCGCTCACGCGGCGCTGCGACGTACGACCCAACTACGCCCCCGACCCAC
>CAZUGW010000041.1:11789-14551 GCA_964620055.1 uncultured bacterium | reverse complement strand
CCGCTTACGCCCGATCTCCAGTGACGTTGCCTCTCCGTCCTCCGACCGGCCCCGCGGCGTGCCACCCGCGGGGCCGGTTTGTTCTGCGGGCCGCGCCACGTCGCGGTGGTCCGTGTCTAATCATCGCGAGAAGATAAGCAGTAGGGACGCCGCGCGCCCATGCCGAACCTGAGAGAACGTCACCCGCGGGTCCACATCTCACGCCACAGGGGGCAAGCTGAATGTCACGCGCCTACCGTATCGTACTCGCACTGTTTCTGGTCGGCCTGAGTTGCGCGGCGGTCTGGGCGGGGGCCGCCGAGACTGCGCTTCCGCGCGTCGCCGGCCCGCCCACACTGGACGGGCGGCTCGACGACTGGCCGGCCCTGCCTCAGGTGGTGATGGCCGACGCCTCGGACTGGCATCCGGCCGCGCCGGAGTACGCGACCTATGGCGGGCCGGCGGACATCTCGGCCGAGGTGCGCCTCGCCTGGGATAACCAGAACCTATATGTCGCCATCGAGACCCGCGACGACAACCTCGTCCGCGTGAAGTCCGCCTCCGAGATTGACCACGGCGACAGCGTGGTGCTGGCGTTGACGGCGGAGGGGTCCCAGGACCTCAATCAATTCGTGATTGCCCTGCTCAAGGGGACCTCCCTGGTGTGGCGCTCCGATCCGGCGGCCGCGGCCGGAGAGATGAAGCTGATCGGCCGCGCCATTTGGGCCAGGGCCGACGAGGGCGGCGGCTGGCGGGTGACCTACGAGCTCTCCATTCCCTGGTCCGAGCTCTCCGGCCTCCGGCCCCTCGCGGGCGGGAAGCTCACCGTCACCGTCTCCGCGTGCGACGATGACGGCGCCGGGTTGAAGGGCTGCCTGGAGCGCGCCGTGAAGGTCGAGATCTCGAACAACACCCTCCCGGTGGTCGCGACCCCGCCGGAGACGACGGAGCGCCCGGTACTGACGCCGGCTTTCCCCTCGCCGGAGACCGCCAGATTCGACGCCAGGCGCTTCCTCTTCCGCGGGCAGGATACGCTTCTGCTCGGTGGTGCGCTGGACTATACGCGCCTGCCCAAGGAGGCCTGGGCAGGCCGGCTCGCGCTGCTCAAGGCCGCCGGGATGAACACCGTCGGCGTGACCGTTCCCTGGAGCTACCATCAGCCCGCGCCGGACAAGACAGACCTCAGTGCGCTCCGCGATCTGTTCGCGGCGATCTCCCAGGCCGGCCTCTATGCGGACGTCAACGTCGGGCCTTTCGCCGGCGAGACCTATGACACCGGCGGCGTTCCGGCCTGGTATCTTGGCCTGGACAGCGCCGCGCGTCAGAAGGCCGCCGACGCGTGGATGACCGCGATGCTCAACGCGCTCGCCGCGTACCAGTTCACCGCGGACGGGCCGGTGGCGGCGGTGACGGTGCGCCCCTTGCCGGGCTCCGGCGGGAGAACCGACGCCGCCTCCCTCACCCACCTTGCCAGTCTAGCGCGATCGGCCGGCCTCGCGGTCCCCGTGCTCACCGCCAACGCCCCGGCGGCGCGGGACAACAGCCGCCAGCCTCTCGCCAACTTGCTCGACAGCATCAGCTTCTACGAAACCCCTTCCTTTGTCGAGATTTCAACGACGGTGCGCGACCTGGCCGCAGCCGAGAATGGCCCCGCCGTGGTCTCCGCGCTGCCCGGCCGCTACTCCACTGCGCAGTCCGCCCGAGAGAGCGCGGACGCGCTGCGCGTCGCGCTTGCCCGGGGCGCGGGCGGGATAATAGTCTCCGACTTCGCGCCCGGCGTTGACCCCGCGGAGGGGCGTGGCCCGGCCGAGGGCGTGATCGCGGTCACGGGTGCTCCGACAGATGGCTATGGCGAGATGCGGTTGGTCGGCGACTTCGTGCGTCTGTTCGGCGCGCAACTCGCCCGCGCCGTTCCTGCAGAGGGCGTGGTTCGGGCCGATGACCGGGAGGTGCAGACCGCGGTGCGCCTGGGCGACAAGACCGGGTTCATCTTCCTGTGGAGCGAGAAGGGCCGCGGCCCCCGCCAGGTCCGCCTCACCTACAGCGAACCCGGCACCACCACGGTGACCAGCATCCCTGCCGCGGGTGCGATCACGCTACCCGCGCATGGCGCGAAGATCCTCCCGCTCGACGCCCCGGTGGGTCGCGGGGTGCTGCGCTATTCCACCTCGGAGATCGCGGGACTGCACGCGGTCGGCGACCGCACGCTCCTCATCGTCTATGGCGATCAAGATACGCCGGGCGAGCTCGCGCTTCGCTGGCCCGGCCCGCCGCTGGTGGTCGGCGAGGTGCTGCGGCAGGACTGGAACCCGGACACGAAGACACTGACCCTGGATTACTATCACCAGCAGCAGGACCAGTATTTGCTGGTAGATGACTTGCAAATCGCGATCCTCTCTCGCGAGCGGGCCGCCGCGGCCGCGCAGTTCGGCGAACCGGCCGCAATCACGTTGAGCGCGGGAATGAGGGCCTCGGAGGGGACGGCTGCATCGGACGGCGCGAAAGCCGTGCTCCACGCGCGGCCGGGGGTGGCGCAGATCACCGCCGCCCTTCCCGCCGCGCCCTCGGCGGTGCTGGTGGATGGCAAGCCGGTCCAGTTCACCTACACCGCGCCGGCGCGCGTGCTCGCCCTCACCCTCACCACCGAAACCTATGAGAAGGAGCAGGAGCCTCCGACCACCCTGGCCCGCCTGGGCCGGAGCGTGATCGGCGGGCCGCCCAAGCTCCACACCAGCTTCGACCGCGCCCAGTTCCTGGCCGACGCGGAGGCGCCCAAGACGGCG
>CAZUGW010000041.1:5339-11779 GCA_964620055.1 uncultured bacterium | reverse complement strand
GGTGCAACGAGGGACTGGAACTCGTGCTCACCGGAGGCGCCCAAGACGGCGTGGACCGCGGTCGGCGCGCTCGGCCGCGCGCCTGAGGCGCTCGGCCTGCAGGTGGGCGAGCTTGCGCGACTCCGCACCCGCGTGGACCCGGCGGGCCGTACGAAGCTCGCGATCACCGGCGCGAGCGATCCGCTCCTGGTCTTTGTCAACGGCAGGCTCGTCTCGTTCGAGGCGACCGGGCCGGACCGCGAGGCCGATGTCGCCGCGCTGCTTGTCCCAGGAGAGAACGAAGTCTCCCTGCTGCTCCAGCTTCTCCCCAGAGAGCCGGGCGCGGCTGGATTGCGCCAGGGGAAGCGATTGCCGGTGATCTCCCTCAAGGGTGAGGCCGGCGCGCTGGCGCTCGACCAGTGGGAGGCATCACGCGGGCTGGCCGGTGAGGCCGCGGGGTGGGCGGAATCGAAGGCGCCGGCCGAGGCGGGCAGCGTACTGCACCTCGGCCCATGGCGCGACCAGGGCAAACGCTATCAGGACGTCACCGGCGTCGGCTGGTACCGCTTCCCGTTCACCCTCCCGAAGCCCGAGGCGTGGGAGATTCCGTACCAGGCCCACGTGACACTGACCGGCAACGCCCAGGTCTATCTCAACGGCGTGCGGATTGCGACGCTGCTCGGAAGTGGCAGTCACGTCGTCCCGCTCCCCTCCCCGCCGCTTGCCGATGGGGGCGATAACCTCCTCGCGGTGGCGCTCTACGATCTGGCAGGGAAACCGGCCCTGGACAAGGTAGAGATTGTGGCGGTGCAAGATGAGATGACGCGGCGGCGGCAGGTGGAGATCAGGTTCTGATCAGGATGCCGCGGAGACTACCTCGGCACTCAGCAGCGCCCGCGTCCCCATTTCGGAGAGGAGAGCGAGAGCATGAAACACGTATTCGGACCAGACAAACCGGAGTATGTGGTCGAAGGATGGCCCGGGCAGTTCACCATCTTCTCCTGGCTGGACAAGCTGTTTGCCCTCCCGCGTGCCGTTTCGGTGATCACCACACGCAAGGAGAACGGGGCGCCCAACGCTTGTCCTGACATGTGGGGGATGCTCATCGGTGGCGGCAATGAATACTCCGCCCTGATTGCGGTCTACCTCCACTACCACACCTACGAGAACATCCTACGTGAGAGGGAATGGTGCATCAACTTCCCCGACTGCACCATGGAGTCCAAATGGTACCAGGCTATTCTGAGCAATGGTCCCGAGAATGATGAGATCTCTGACGCGGGCTTCACGGTGGAACCGGGGCAAACCGTCAAGGCGCCACGTATCGCCGAGTGCCTCGTGAACCTGGAATGCCGCCTCGAATGGAATCGCCCTCTATATGAGGGAAGCAACATGCACCTGTTCTGCGGACGCGTCACCGCGTTGGCCGTGGATGATTCCCTGGTGAACTGCGGGGCAGAAGAGCGCCTTCGTGCGATGAGCCTGTCGTACACCGTGCAGGGCCAGATCAACCCGCTGACCGGCGAGGGGCTGAACCCCTCCATGCAACTCCGCATGGTGCAGCATGACCTTCACGTTGTAGAATAAGACGGGTCGCAATCCGGGGACAGCTACCGGATTGCAGAGGAGATCGAGATGCTTGAGATCGGCAAAGAGGAGATCGCCGCCGCGGCGCGGGTGATCCAGAGCCGCATTCTGTTCCGCTACGGCGACCCCAAGGCCGGGCACCCGAACGAGTGCGCAAAGTTCGAGCGCGAGCTGGCGAGGAAGATGGGCGTGGAGCGCGCACTGTTGGTGACCAGCGGCACGGCCGCGCTGGTGTGCGCCCTGGCCGGGCTGGGCGTGGGGCCGGGGGATGAGGTGATCGTGCCGGCCTACACCTTCATCGCCACCGCGCTGGCCCCGCTCGCGCTGGGGGCGCTGCCCGTGATCGCGGAGGTGGACGAGTCCCTCACCCTTGACCCCAAGGACGTGGAGAAGAAACTCGGCCCGCGCACCAAGGTCATCATGCCGGTACACATGTGCGGCCTCCCGGCGAATATGAACGCGATCATGCGCGTGGCGCGGAAGCACGGGGTGAAGGTCCTGGAGGACGCATGCCAGGCGGACGGCGGATCGTATAAAGGACGACGGCTCGGTTCTATCGGCGATGTGGGGGCCTACAGCTTCAACTACTTCAAGAACATGACCGCGGGCGAGGGCGGGGCGATGGTGACCAACGACCCCGAGGTGTTCTCCCGCGCCATGATCCACCACGACGGCGGTCTCGGCTTCTGGCAGCACAACCAGGACCTCAAGGTCCCGCTTTTCGCCGGTTGGAACTTCCGCATGAGCGAGATTCAGGGGGCGATCCTGCGCGTGCAACTCCGCCGCATTGACGGCCTGCTCAAGCGCACCCGCGCCCATAAGGCGAAGATCATGGCCGCGCTCGCCGACAGCGGTTTGCGCCTCATCAAGCACCACTCGCTGGAGGACGAATGCGGCACCGTGCTCGGCTTCCTGTTCAAGCGCGAGAAGCAGGCGCGGGGTTTCATCGCGGCCATGGGCAAGGAAGGCGTCTGGACGTGGACTCCCATTGACAGCGGCCGGCACGTCTACTCCAACTGGGAAGTTATCATGGAGCAGCGCGGCTCCTACCATCCCGCCCTCGACGCCTTCAAGCGCCCGGAGAATAGGAAGAGCGGGCGCGTTTACGCGCCCGACATGTGCCCGCGCACGCTGGATATCCTCAGCCGCACGGTGTATCTCGACATTCGCCCCGAGTTCACCGCGGCGGAAGTGCGGAAGCGGATCGGCGCGTGTCGGAGGGCGGCGGGGTAGGGCAAGGCGTCGGAAGCAAAGAGAGAGCGGCCGGTGGTATAATGGGCGGGGCCGGGGGATGACCCATGCGACGCGTGGAAGACCTGGAGACGCTGACGGAGACGGAGAAGCAGATGCTGCGCGAGGTGAAGCGCGCGGTGCTGGAGCGCGTCCCGGAGGCGGAGGTGATTCTCTACGGCAGCGCGGCGCGGGGCGAGCGCCGCCCGGACTCGGACTACGATGTGCTGGTGCTGGTGGAACGGCGGCTGACGCGGGCGGAGGAGGATGAGATCATTGATGCTGTGTACGACGTCCAAGTGGGGTACGGGGCCATCGTCGTCTCCATCATCTACGCGAGGAGCGAGTGGGACTCAGGTCTTGTCTCAGTAAGCCCCTATAAGAAGAACGTCGAGCGCGAGGCCGCGGCCCTATGAGCGTGAGCGACGCGGACTTCATCCGCTATCGCCTCGCGCGGGCGAGGGAAGCGCTGGAGGAAGCCCAACTTCTGGAGCAAGCCGGTCACCACTTGAGCGCGATTAGCCGACTCTATTACGCGTGCTTCTATGCCGCCTCGGCGCTGCTCCGGTCGGAGGGGCTTTCGGCGTCCAGTCATGGCGGCGTCGCGACTCTGCTCCACACGCATTGGGTCGTCTCGGGGCGCCTGCCTCGATCCATGGGAAGGTTCTACCACCGTATGTTCGTCCGCAGGCAGCAAAGTGACTATGGCGAGACTCCCGACTTCGGCCGCGCGGAGGCTGAGGCCTGGCTCCCCCTAGCCACCGAGTTTGTGCAGACGATCGAGAACCTGCTGTCAACAGAGACGTGATCTTCTCGGAGTGCGTATGACCACTACCAACCGCACCCACCTCACCCTCATGCACGCCCCCGCGGTGTTCGATTTCCGCGAGCGGCCGCTCAATCACTGGATGTTGAGCAAGGCCGTGGACACTGCGCCGGTGTTCGAGTACTTTCCGGTCGGGTTCATTACCCTGCTCGATTACCTGGAGGAGCGCAGGAAGTCTGTGCGCCTCGCGAATCTCGCGGTGAAGATGCAGGACCGCAAGTTCGACCCCCGCCGGTTCGTGCGGGAGCAGCGCCCCCTGCTCTTCGGCATTGACCTCCACTGGTGCCCGCACGTGGACGGCGCGTTGAGCCTGGCGAAGCTGTGCAAGGAGGAGCATCCCGACATCCCAGTCGCGCTGGGAGGACTGTCCTCCACCTACTTCTGGCGCGAGATCATGGACACCGTGCCAGACGTGGATTTCGTGGTGCGCGGGCATACCACCGAGCCGGTGGTGGATCAGCTTCTGGATTGTCTGGAGGCAAAGCGAGAGCCGACGGACGTGCCGAACCTGGCCTGGCGGAGGAACGGCGAGGTGGTGGAGAACCCCTACACTTACCGGCCCACCGTGCTCACCACCAAGATCAACTATCAGCGGTTGCAGAAGCACGCCTTGCGCACACGGGACCTGAAGGGCAGCCTGCTCACCGGGCAGCACTGGCCCCTCTACTGCGCCAACCTCTTGCTCTTCTGCAAGGGCTGCGTGGAGGACTGCGCCATCTGCGGCGGCTCGGACTGGGCGCAGGGGTTGGAGGAGACGCCGCTCTGGGACCTCGAGATTCTGACCGAGGCGCTGGTGGCGGCGCGGCAACTTACCCGTAACGTGATCCGCATGCCCGGGGACATTCGGCAGGGCGACTGGCAGGGCTTCCTCGCCGCCTTGAAGCGGCGCAAGTTCACCCGCTCCCTCCACCTCGATCTCTTCCGCCCGCCGGACGCCGAGTTCTGCCGGGCCGCGGCCGACGCCATCCCGGAGTTGTCCGGCACCATCGGGGCGATCACGCACGACGCGAAGCTACGGGAGTGGTACGGCTTCCCTTATGACAACGCCACGCTGGAGCGGTCCATCGAAGACTTCCTCGCGGTCGGCGGGCAGCTCAGCCTGTTCTTCTACATTGGCATCTCCGGGCAGACCAAGGAGAGTGCGCGGGAGACCACCGACTACGCGCTCCGGCTGCTCGAACGGTATGCCCAGGGGCGCAAGCCCAAGTTCGACGTCTATGTCTCCGCGCTTAGCCCATTCATTGACCCCGGCAGTAAAGCTTTCACGTACCCCGAGCAGTACGGCTATCGCCTGCGCGCCCGCACGCTCGCGGAGCACCGCGCGCTGATGCGCCAGCCGGAGTGGTGGGACACGCTGAATTACGAGTCAGAGGCGATGACGCGTTACGACCTCGCGCAGGTCGCGATCGAGTCCGAAACCCGCGTCACCCGCGCCCGCGCCAGCATCGGCCTCTGCCCGCGGAAGATGGCCAAGCACGATCTGGACCTACTCGCCCAGGAGCAGGCGCGGCTCGAGAGTTCCGAGCTGAGGAAGTTGGCGGCGAGGACGTAATGGCGTTTGGCGCAGGATTCGCCCCCGCGCCGAAGAAGAACTACTGCACACCAGTTGAGGAGGTTCCGCGCATGTCATCTCGCGCCCGCGTGCGTGCGCTGTTCTGTTCGCTGCTGTGTCTCGCGGCCCTCACCTCGTTCGCCGCGGCGCGGCCGGAGGCGGACAGCGCCATCCTTTTCATCGGCGACGGGATGGGGCCGAGTCAGGTGGAGCTCGCGGCCGGCGCTCTCGGGCAGCCGCTCACCATGCAGCGCTTCCCCTATTCCGGCACGGTGACGACTTGCAACGCCAGCGGCCAGATCACCGATTCCGCCGCGGCCGGCACCGCGCTGGCCACCGGCGTCAAGACTAACAACGGAATGCTGGGCCTCTCGCCTGACGGACGGAAGCTGGAGACGATTCTGGAGCGGGCGATGAAGCGCGGCAAGTCCGTGGGCGTGCTCACCGACGACGCGCTCTGGGGCGCGACGCCGGCCAGTTTCCTGGTACACGTGGGCAGCCGCGGCGAGCGCGCGCAGATCGCCCTGCAAGAGGTCAAGTCTCGCTCCCGGGTGATGATGGGGTTCGGGAAAGATGAGCTGCTGCCCAAGTCGGCCGGCGGCCAGCGGGAGGACGGGCGGGATCTGATTGCCTGGCTGCAAGACATGGGCTATGGAGTGGTGTACACGCGCCAAGAGTTGCTGCAATCCCAGAGCCTGAACCTGGTGGGGCTGTTCGACGACACGCCGCAGGCCCCGCGGTTGGCCGACATGGTGACCGCAGCGCTGACGCGCCTGGGCACGAACCGGAACGGATTCGTCTTGGTGGCGGAGGCGGCGCGGGTGGACTGGGCCGGGCACAACCGCGACCCGGCCGGCGTGCTGGTGGACATGCGCCAGCTCGAGGAAGCGGTGTCAGTGGCCGAGCAGTATGCGCTCCACCGCGGCCGCACGTTGGTGGTGGTGACGGCCGACCACGAGACCGGCGGCCTGCTCATCACCGACCCTGGGAAGCTGCATCTGTTGGCGTGCGTGACGGAGTCGTCCGAGCAGATTGCCCGCCACCTCCTCCTCGACCGCAGCAACGTCTCGCAGGTGATGAGCCAGTGCGCGGAGATCACGAATCTCACCCCGCAGGAGGCGGAGTTCGGGCGGCAGGCGAAAGACCCGGCGGAGCCGATTGCCGCGATCATCAGTTCCCGCGCCGGGCTGCAGTGGACCTCCGGCGGAGATCACACCGCCACGCCGGTGCGCGTCTATGCCATTGGCCCCGGCGCGGCGCGGTTCC
>CAZUGW010000041.1:2487-5329 GCA_964620055.1 uncultured bacterium | reverse complement strand
CGGTTCACGGGGGAACTGGACAACACGCAGATCCCTGCGAAGATCGCGGCGGCGCTCGGGATCGGGCCGTTCCCGAAGCCGTAACATGCCTACAGGAGGGGCGGGCGAGTGAGAGTCCTGGTATTGGGTGGCACGCGTTTTCTCGGTCCGTTCGTGGTGAACGAACTGCTTCGCCGCGGCCACGAGGTGGCCGTCCTGAGCCGCGCCGTGGCCGGGCGGGACGTGGAGGCGTTCGTACGGGAGCGCTACGACGCCCCGGTGCGGTGCTATGCCGGAGACGCCTCCGATCCGACGTGCCTGCACGACGCACTCCAGTCCTGGCGGCCCGACTCGCTCCTGGATATGTTGCACCATCATGCCGATCACGCGACCGCGGTAGTGCAGGTATGCGCGGGCCTGGCGCACACGGTACACCTGAGTTGCGCCTCGGTGTACGGCCCTCGCCCGGTCTGCCCTGTGGACGAGAACACGGAGACGATCAAACCCGAGCTGGCCTCGCCTGAGGTGGCCGCGCAACTCGCCGCCGACGCGGTGGTGCTCGAGGCCGTCGCAGAGAAAAAGCTGTCCGCCACCCTCCTTCGGCTGCCCGAACTCTACGGCCCTCGCGATCCGCGTTGCGCCGAGTGGTTCTTCGCGCGCCGCGCCCTCGACGGACGAGAGCGGATCGCCCTGCCCGATTCCGGGCTGGCCATCTGCCACCGCGGGTTCGCGCAGAATATGGCCTGGGGGATCGCGCAGGCGCTCACCACCCCGAGGGCCGTCGGGCGCGTCTACAACCTGGGGGAGGAGAAGCTGTACACGCTGGCCCAGCTCGCGCAGGGAGTGGCGCGGGCGCTGGACCACAAATGGGAGCTTTACTCCGTCCCCGGCCATCTCTGGCGCACGCCCTATGACCACACCAGCTTCCTCGACCTCCGCCAGGCCCGCGCACAACTCCGCTACCGGGATCGCATGATCCCGCGCGACGGATTGGAGCTCACCCTGGCCTGGCTGTGCCAGCATCCGCGCGGAGATGGGTGGAGCTGGCCGGGGATAGCCGCGCCGTTCGATTACGCGCGGGAGGACGAGCTGATCGAGACGCACGGGGTGAAGCTGGAGTAGGGGCACGACATGTCGTGCCCTCTGAGTTATCCTGCGGCCAAAAGGGCACGGCATGCCGTGCCCACCCCCGGGTCTGCGCGGTGCCCCGCGTTATGCTTCCTTTCGCGCCTCCGCCATGATCCGCAGCAGGTTCTGCAGACACAGATCGCTCGCGTATTCGCCGGACTCAGAGAAGGCCTCTCCGCCCGGGCGGTTCATCTGCTCATCGGTAAGCGCGGTGGGCCGCCAGTGGGTCTCTAGGGAAGCGTAGCCGGCATAGCCCTTGCTGAACAGAGTGCGGAGCTGCCCCTTCCAGTCAACGACGCCCTCCCCCACGCAGACCACGTGCGGTTCCTTGGTCACCGGGTCGCGCTTGCCATCCTTCACGTGCACGTGCGCGATCCAGGGAGCGACGAGCTTGTAGGCGTCGGGGAAGGGGGTGATGCCCTCGTCCGCGTAGATCTCGTTGCACGGGTCCCACACCACCTTGAGGGCCGGCGAACCCATCTCCTCGATGAACCGCTTCGCTTCGGCCGCGGTGGCGACATAGGTGGAGGCCTCGTTCTCCAACCCCAGGATCACCCCGGCCTCCTCTGCGATAGGGATCGCGGGCCGGAACTTCTCCTTGATCTTCTCCCACACCGGCGCGGAGGGACCGTGCTTCCAGAACGTGAACACCCGTATGATCTTGGTGTCCAGACGCTTTGCCACCTCGATGGCGTTGCGGAGATACTGGAGATGCTCGGCGATGGCCGCGTCATCGTCCAACTCGCACTTGAACACGGGGGAGGCGATGGCCGCACAGGCCAGGTTCGCCCGGTCGAGCGCGGTGCGAATCCGCGTCACCTGTTCCGCGGTCAACTGGGCCACAGGCGTGTTCCACACGCTCCGTAACTCCACGCCGTCGACGTTATACCGCGTCGCCAGCTTCAGCGCCTTATCCAGGTCCTGCGATACTTCGTCCGTGAACACGGCCAGCTTCATGTCGCCTGCCCCTTCTGCAGAGGTGCACGTCGTCTTATCGCTCATGATTTCCCCTTCGCCCAGTTCTGAAACCGGGACACACAGGCTTCGGCACTTCCGTGCCGAAGCCATCTACCGCTCTGATGTCCGCGCGGGACGCGCGGCGGATTCGCAGGATGAAACGGCGCTATTCCACCGCCTCGGCGACGAACTTCACGTCCTGCCAGTCCGCGCCGCTGCGGTTCATCACCCGGAAGTAGTCGTACTGCGTCCCAAACGCTCCCGGCGTTTCCTCATACTCGATAGCATAGCTCTCCGGTGGGATCGGCTGGCCGCCGCTGTCGAGCAAGGTCACCGTGAAGGGCTCGCCCAGCCGCGCCGGGACCCACAGGGACCGCTCGCCGTTCTTGAGCACCGAGATCCCGTCGCGCTCGCAGTTGCTCGTCCCCGCCTCGCGGCTCGTCGGGGAGAGCACGCGCCCCTCGGAGCGGTGGCGCACCCGCCCCGGTTGCGCCTCGACGGTGAACTTCGCCTCCTCCACGCGGCTGAGGTCGAACTGCCGGCCGGCCGCCCCGGGGCCGAGGTAGAGCTTTCCGCCATTCGTCACCCCGCCGTGCGATTCATACACCCGCCCGGCTGCGTCCACCAACCACACCGCGTCGCCGTCCGCGGCCAGGCCGGAGACCGCGGTCACATAGACGCGCCGACCCTCCGCGTCCCGCACGTCCGTGTTCACGCTCAGGACGCGATCCAGTCCGCCGTCGGAGGAGAGAACCTGCAGTCGCTGGTCCGTCACCTG
>CAZUGW010000041.1:1283-2477 GCA_964620055.1 uncultured bacterium | reverse complement strand
ACCATCCACCCCGGCCAGGTAGTGCCGCTGCCAGTGTCCGTCCAGCGCCGCGGAGAGCGAGAGCGGGGAATCCGTGAAGGTCCCGCCCCACCCCAACACGGGGTTGGCGCCGAACTGCGCCTGCTTCCCGCTGGCGAGATCGAACCTGCTGAGATAGTGCTCGCAACTCACGAAGAGACTCCCCCGGCCGTCGAGCCGCACCTGCCGCGGCCGGTCGAGTTGGTAATACATCGTGTCCGAGTCGTACTGCCCGGCGCGGTTGTAGGCCAGGTCCTCTCTCCCGATCCAGCCCCACGCGGTCTGCGTGATGGGCTGGAGGTGGAGGTCGAGGTCGAAGCGCTGCACCCGACTCAAGATCTCGTCCGCGAGGTAGATCATCCCGCCGCGCCGATCAAGCGCCAGTCCGGAGGCGGACATGAACTCCCCCGCCCCGCGCCCGAAGGGAAGCTCCCAGGCGTTCAGGGCCTCCCCGCGCGGCCCGTGCTTCGAGATCCAGTTGCCGGGGTGGAGCAGATAGAGATTGCCCTCGCCGTCCACGTCCTGCGCCAAGGCCGGGCCGGGCAGGAGGAGGGCGAACTGGTAGGCGAAGTGCGCGTCGTACTTCAGCACCGCATACGGCGGATGGTTGAGGTAGAGCCAGAAGTTGCCGTAGCGATCGCGGGTCAGCTCGGAGATTCCCGGGACGAGATAGCCCGGTCCCCCAAAGGTGCTCACCGGCGCGCCGAAGGTCAGGCGTCGCTTGCTCAGGACCGTCCCCTTGGTGAAGTCGTCGAAGACCACCGGATCGGTGGTGGAAGTGCTCGATTCGCACCGCAGGCGGTACTCCGGCCGCAGGTGCCTGTCGTCTGTGAGGCGCATCCGGCCCGACGCCTCGGGCGACAGGTTCTCCCACACGTAGTGATGCGCGCCGTCATCGTAGGTGACGCGGTAGAGCGCACCCGACTTCGCCTCCGCCACAGCAATCTCCAGGGCGGCCGGCGCGCGCGTCACCACCGCTACCCCCGCGGCGCGGGCAGAGGTCGCCGGCCCACAGGCGAATGCCACCGCCAGTATCGCGAGCCACCGCTTCATCATATCCCTTCCCACGCGACGACAGGTCGGATCATCCGCGCTCTCTCCGGCGCCGGTCGCGCCTCCGATCCGCCTCCGAGCAGGGCGCGCGCGGTGTCCACCAGGGCCAGGGCGCGGACATAG
>CAZUGW010000041.1:0-1273 GCA_964620055.1 uncultured bacterium | reverse complement strand
GAGCAGAGTCACGTTCCCCGCTCCGCTCAGCCCGATCTCCGGCAGCAGCCAGCGGACCGCCATCCCCTCCCGCATCCCCGTGCCGGCAAGCTGCAGTGCGGTCTCCGGATCTTTGGAAGCCCCCAACTGCGTCAGCGCCGCGGCGAAGGCGCAATCGTGGCGGTATTCGCTCTCGGGCGCGGTCTCCAACAGCCGCCGGGCGGTGGCCGGGTCGCGGCGCGCGATCGCCGCCGCCAGGTCGGCGCGAATGGGGAGAAGATCCTCGGGGTCGGAGATCAGCCCCAGCAGGGAGGTGGCGGCATCGGCGTCCGTCTGAACCAATCGCCGCGCCACCGCTCCCACGGCCTGGGTCTTCCACCGCGGCGTGGTGATCTCCCACGCGAGGTCACGGGCCAGCGCCGGGTTCGACGCGGCGAGGGCCGAGGCGATGGCGGCCAGCGCCGCGTCGCGCTCTTCTCCCTCTGGCAACTGCCGCGCCAGACGGAGCGCCCGCTCCGAGTCGGCGACCGCCATGCGCGCGGTCACCAGGCGCACCAGTTCCGCCCCGCCTCCGATCTCCACGAGGTAGGCCTCGGCCAATGCCGGGTTCCGGCCGGCCGACTCCACTGCGATCCGGCCCAGCGCCCACTCGCGCGCGGACGCTGGCAGTTGCCTCGCCAGTTCGACTGCGCGTGTCTCCTCGCGCGCGGCCAGGTTCACCGCGATCTCCGCGCGCGCCGAGATGGGCGACACGGTGACCGCCTCCACCGAGGCCAGCGCGGCGTCGAGATCGGTCTGAGCCGTACGCACCGCGATCCCGGCCAGCACCGAGTCCCGCAGCACCGGGTCCTGCATCCGCGGGAGGACCGCGGCGGCGGCGGCCGGCGGCAGTGATTCCGCAATCCGCCACAGCGTGCGGTCCCGTACCCCGGGGGAGGTGATGCTCGCGGCGAGTTCCACGGCGTCGTCGGGGTGCGCGGCGGCCAGCGCGGGGGCGAGCGCCTCCAGCGCCGGGTCCGCCGCCGGGCCGGTGAGCTTCCACGTCTTCATCAGTTCCCACGCCTGCTCCGGGCGCGACCTGGCGAGCGAGGCCACGACGATGGTGCGAGCCTCCTCCGGACTGAGCTCAGATACGCTGCCCGGGGCCTCGGGCCCCAGCGCCGCGATCTCCCCGAGGAACAGGCGCTCCTCCTGCAGCCGGCGCTCCGACTGCGAGATCCGAAGCAACAGCCGCGCCGCGGTGGCGGCCGCCTGTTTTGCGGCCGGCAGGTCCTGGTCCGCAAAGGCCGTCGCC
>CAZUGW010000040.1:0-14640 GCA_964620055.1 uncultured bacterium | reverse complement strand
CCTCCGCCCGCGGGTCAGTCCTTCGCTCCCCCCGGTTCGCCGCCGTGCTTACGGGGGCGTTCACCCTGGCGGTGTATCTGGCCACGCTGCCTCCGACCATCGTTTCCGGCGACAGCGGAGAGTTCGTCTCTGCCGCGCGCGTCCTCGGGGTTGTCCACCCCACCGGCTATCCACTCTACCTGCTCCTTGCCAAGCTCTTCGATCTCCTGCCTTTCGCTAATCCCGCGGTGCGCGTCGCCCTGCTTTCCGCTTTGAGCGCCGCCCTCGCCGCCGCCCTTCTGGCCTGGTGTGCCGCCACCTTGTTTGATTCGGCGAGCAGCGGAATCGTGGCCGGAACGGTCTTCGGCTTGCAGAAGTACACCTGGTCCCTGGCCGTCATTCCGGAGGTCTATACCCTCAGCGCGCTTCTCATTGCCCTCGCCCTTACGCTCTTCGTGGCCTGGCAGCGCGCCCCCCGTCCGGCCCTGCTCTGCGGGCTCGCGCTGGTGGTGGGCCTGGGGCTGGCGCATCACCGCACCGCCATCTTCTTCACCTTCCCCCTCTTGCTGCTGGCCCTGTCTCGCTCCCGGCCCAACCGCCGCACCCTCGCCTGGATGCTGGTCAGCCTCCTCGGTCCACTGCTGTTCTACCTTTATCTCCCAATCCGCTCCGCGGCCCATCCGGCTGTCCTGGACGCCGAGGCGCACCACTGGCCGGGGTTCCTCAGGCAGGTGCTCGGGCGTCCGTACTACTACCTTGTCTTTGCCCGTCCGAGGGGGGAGTGGATGGAGGTGCTGCGGCAGTTTCTCTCCTATCTCGTTGCCCAGGTTTCCCTGGGTGGCGTGGCCCTGATGGGGATAGGGCTGGTAAGCATGCTTCGGAGCCATCGCGCCCTGGCCCTCAGTCTGTTCTGCTCCAGCGCGCTGCTCCTGGTGTGGAACCTAGGCTATAATGTCGACGACGTAGGCGTGTTCTTCCTTCCCTGCTGGCTCGCGTTCGGGTTGTGGATCGGCGCGGGAGTGGATAACGTCGCGCATGCCCTCACCCGCCGCGCCGGCCCTCGCCTTACCTGGGTGAGCGCCGCAGTGGCAGTCGTGCTGGCCCTGCTCTTTCCTCTCTCTCTCCTGCAACACAACTGGACGCAGTGCAACATGCGCGGTCACTGGAAGGACTACGACCAGGGGAAACTGGTCTTATCCCAGCTCCCGCCCAATAGTATCTACGTCGCGGGCGAAGACGATTATGTCTTGCTCTATCTCCAGCAAGTGGAGGGCCTGCGCCGCGATGTTGACCTGGTTCGACCTGCCGGCACCTATGTGAGCGGTCACCGCGATCTTGCCGATCCTCGTGTCGCGCAGGCCATCGCGCGCGTCGCGGCGCTCGCCAAGCACTCCGGGCCGCCTCCCGAGCCCTATCACCGCGGCGATTTCTCGATGCTCGATCTCGTCAATCTGAGAGCGCTCGTCTGTGCCGGAGAAATCGGGCAAGCCCTCCAGTGGAACCGTCCCGTCTTCTCCGGCGGTGAGCTGAGCTTTCCTCCGCAGTATGCCAACGCGTGGGCACTCTCCAGAAGCCTCTTCCAGGTCCAACCATCGGTGACACTCCCACTCTGCTCGCTCCCCGCCCAGCCGCCGGTGGCGCAGCTCTCACCCTCTGTCGTCCTCCGGCAGGCTTCCTGCTCCGCCTCGCGCGCCCATCCAGGAGACCTGCTGCACCTCACGTTCACCTGGCAGTGCACCGCCCCCGTCACGGAGCCGCTTCGCGTCGTCGTGGGGCTCTATCCCACCTCCCCCTCGCTCCTGCCCAATACGGAGCACACGCTCTGCAACCTCTACACTTGGCTCATGGGAGGCCGGCTACCGCTCCCCGCCACCCCCTCAGGACGCGCCTATCGCCAGGAGATCACCACCCTTGTCCCCTCCAACGCCTCCAAAGGCGAGTGGGAAGTCCTCCTCGGTGTCTTCTCCACCGACCAGCCCCGACCCGACATGCAGCCCGTCGGGCATATCCAAGTCGACTAGTCCACTAGCGGAAGAGCACCTCCGAAACACCCCCTCCCCGGGCCGCACTCGTTACTCTCAGCTGTCGCCTCCTCCCCTCCCGCTTACCCTACGATTCGACATCCCTTCCCTATCGTGTTAGAATCCGCCCATGCGCTCCACTCGCGCCGGTCTCAAGCAGGCCTCGCGCCTGGTGATCAAGCTAGGCTCCACCGTCGTCACCACCCCCTCCGGGGCGGTGGACGACGCGCAGTTGCAGCACCTCGCCGCGCAGGTCGCGGAACTGGTGCGCGACGGCAAGCAGGTGGTGCTCGTGACCAGCGGGGCCATTCGCGCCGGGCGCGCGCGCCTGGGGATTCATGACCGCAGCCTCGACCTTCCCGCGCGCCAGGCCGCGGCCGCGGTGGGGCAGATCGAGCTGATGTGGCGCTATCGCGAGATCTTCGGCCAGGTGGGTCTGTGCATCGCCCAGGTGCTGCTGACGCAACTCGAGCTTTCAGACTTCCGACGCTATCTCCACCTCCGCAACACCCTGAGTACGCTGCTCGGCGAGTACGGCGTGATCCCGGTGCTCAATGAGAACGATTCGGTATCGGCCGAGGGCGTGCAGATCGGGGAGAACGACCGCTTGGCCGCGGTGGTGGCCTCCAAGCTGGAGGCGGATGTGCTGCTCTCGCTTTCCGACGTGTCAGGTTACTACGACGGCAATCCGCACCAGCGCCCGGACGCGCAGTTGATCCCGGTGGTGCGGGAGATCACCCCGGAGATGGAGGATGCGGCCGAGGATACCTCCGGCCCGGCCGGGCGCGGGGGGATGCGCACCAAGCTGGAGGCGGCGAAGCTGGCCATGAACGCGGGCGTGGTGATGGTGATCGCCCGCGGGCGGGAGCCGGACGTGATCCGCCGCATTATGGCCGGCGAAGAGGTCGGCACCATCTTCCTCCCCAAGGCGGCGAAGCTCCGCTCCCGCAAGCGTTGGATCGCCTACGCCGCCGTGCCCAAGGGCGCGCTGCTGGTGGGCGGGGGCGCGGCCCAGGCGCTGCTCGAGGGTGGGAAGAGCCTCTTGCCGGTGGGCGTGGCGGAGGTAGAGGGAGAGTTCGAGGCGGGGGACATGGTATCAGTGGTGGCGGAATTGGACGGCGAGCGGCGCGAGATCGCACGCGGCCTGGTGAACTACCCCGCGGCCGACCTGAGAAGGATTCGCCGCTGCAAGTCGAAGGATATTGTGAAGCACTTGGGGCATCGGGATTTCGACGAGGCGATCCATCGGGACAACCTCGTGGTCCTCTAGCCCTGTAGGGCGGGTATGTCCCCGTCCCCGAGCGACCGCGAGGGGGAGGGGCATGCCCGCCGCAGAAGATAGGCGGGTGTGACGCATGGCGTTTCCTCGCGGCGAACGAATCCTCATGCGCGGCAACGAGGCCATCGCCCGGGCGGCGATAGACGCGGGCTGCCGGGCCTTCTTCGGCTATCCCATCACCCCCCAGAACCAGATCCCCGAGGAATTCTCCCGCCTTCTGCCGGAAGTGGGAGGCGTGTTCCTCCAGGCCGAGAGCGAGATCGCCGCCATCAACATGGTCTATGGCGCGGCCGCCGCCGGGGTGCGCACCATGACCGCCTCCTCCAGCCCTGGGATCAGTCTGAAGCAAGAGGGTATCTCCTATCTCGCCGAGTCCGAGCTGCCCTGCGTGATCGTCAACATCATGCGCGGCGGCTCCGGGTTGGGCAATATCGCGCCCTCCCAATCCGACTACTTCCAGGCCACCCGCGGCGGCGGGCACGGCGACTACCGCACCCTCGTCCTCGCCGGCTGGTCGGTGCAGGAACTCTATGACCTGACGCGGGAGGCCTTCGACCTGGCCGACCGCTACCGCACTCCGGTGTTGGTGCTGGGCGATGCGGTCCTGGGCCAGATGATGGAGCCCATGATCGTGCCCACCGACGTGGTGGACCCGGCCGCGCTCCCCGTCAAGCCCTGGGCGACGAACGGGGCGAAGGGGCGGCCGCGCAATGTGATCAACTCGCTCTACATTGACCCGCCCAAGCTGGAGGAGGTCAACGCCCGCCTCCAGGCGCGCTACCAGCAGGCCCAGCGCGAGGTGCACTTCTCCACCGAGCACCTCGACGACGCGGAGTTCGCCATCGTCGCCTATGGCACCGCGGCGCGGGTCGCGTACAGCGCCATCCAACAGGCGCGGGCGGAGGGGATCGCGGTGGGGCTGTTCCGGCCCATCACGCTCTACCCATATCCGTATGCGGCGCTCGGGGAGTTGGCGGAACGGGTGAAGGCCCTGCTGGTGGTGGAACTGAACCTCGGGCAGATGGTAGAAGATGTACGGCTGGCGGTGGAGGGGAGACGGCCGGTGCGCTTCCTCGGGCGCTCCGGCGGGGTGATTCTCACGCCGGCGGAGGTGCTGGGGGAGATTCGCAGGCTGGCGGAAGGGAAGGGGTAGGGTATGGACACGCAAGTGATGACGCGGGAGCGAGTGCTGGCCGATCGCCCCCAGGCGCTGCTGCCGGTGCGGATGCACTACTGCCCGGGCTGCACGCACGGGATCGTGCACCGGCTGGTGGCGGAGGCCTTGGACGAGTTCGACCTCGTGGACCGGGCCGTGGGCATCGCGCCGGTGGGGTGCGCGGTGTTCGCCTATGACTATTTCGCGTGTGACATGATCGAGGCCGCCCACGGGCGCGCCGCCGCGGTGGCCACCGGGGTCAAGCGCGTCCGGCCCGATCTCTTCCTGTTCACCTACCAGGGCGACGGCGACCTCGCCTCCATCGGCCTGGGGGAGACCCTCCACGCCGCGGCGCGGGGGGAGAACATCACCGTCATCTTCATCAACAACGCGGTCTACGGCATGACCGGCGGGCAGATGGCGCCGACCACCCTGCCCGGCATGGTCACCACCACCAGCCCGAAAGGGCGAGACGCGAAGTTGGCCGGCAACCCGATCCGCGTGTGCGAATTACTGAGCGCGCTGGAGGGGCCGGCCTATATCTCCCGCGTCACGGTGACCGATCCCAAGCGGATCCGGGAGGCGAAGCGAGCGATCCGCACCGCCTTTCAGGCGCAACTCAAGGGGCTGGGCTTCTCGCTCGTCGAGGTGCTCTCCACCTGTCCGACGCGCTGGGGGATGTCGCCGGGCAAAGCGTTGACCTGGGTGGAGGACAACATGGTTCCGTACTACCCGATCCAGGAGTTCGTCGCGGCTGAGGGGCTGAGAGAGCCGTGAGCGACCTCTACCACGAACTGCTGATCGCGGGGTTCGGGGGCCAGGGGGTGGTGTTGGCCGGGAAACTCCTCGCCGGGGCCGCCCTCGCCGAAGGGCGGGAGGTGGTGTGGGCGCCCTCCTACGGACCGGAGATGCGCGGCGGCGCGGTCCACTGCACCATCATCATCTCCTCCGACCGCATCGGCTCCCCCGAGGTCTCGCAGGCCGACTCGCTGCTCATCATGGATCGCACCTCCCTCCTCAAGTTCGCCCCCCGCCTCAAACCCGGCGGTCTGATGATCCTGAACAGCTCGCTCATTACCGACCCTTCGACTGCGCTCAGGGCAGGCCCTTCGACTACACTCACGGCAGGCTCCCCGACACCCAACGACTGCGACCTCCTCCCCATTCCCGCCTCCGAAGCCGCGGACGCACTGGGCAACCAGCGGGTCGCCAACGTGATCATGCTCGGTGCCTTTCTCGCCCGCCGCCCCGTCGTCAGGCTCGACAGCCTGATCGCGGCCATGACCAAGACCGCGCGTGAGATCGGCGCGGAACGGTTGCTGCCGATTAACCTCCAGGCGTTGGAGCGGGGGGTGGAGTTGGCGGGGGCGTAGGGCAATGTACGTCGCCCCGCAGAGCGTCCGCAGGTCCAACACTGTGGGCGAGTTGCGCATGTCGCTCTGGAATCGGGATGGTGAAGGGGGAAAGCGAACGTGTTGATCAAGAAACTCAACGCCCGCGGCAAGGCCGCTGTGATCCTGGGTGCAGGCGCATCTAGGGGTGCCTCATATGTCAATACCCTGTTGCCCGTGAAGCCCCCGCTGGATAGGGATTTCTTCAACCAGGTCCAAGCTTTGCCCGACGGCAGACATGGGAAGATTGTTCGGGATCTCCTCACCGTGGCACGCGATGAGTTCGGCCCCGACCTGAAGGTGACCATGGAGGAGTTCTTCACCCACGTTGAGTTCCTGGACGAGTTCCACTCCCGTCTGAAGGTCGATCGCGGCCCCAGGAGACGCACCTACAGGGAGATCCAAGAGACGTTCCTGCACGCGCTAACCGCCGTGTTGGCGGCGTCCACGGAGGGTTTCGCCTGCGAATACCATGACGTGCTCGCGGCGGCCCTACGGCCCGGCGATACCGTGTTAAGCTTCAACTATGATACGCTCATCGACCGTGCTCTCAAGGCACGGGCAGGAAACCGATGGAGGGCGAGCCAGGGATACGGAGTTCCTGTGGTTGACGGGTGCAGCGACTGGGAGGCACAGCCGGCGCCAGGGCCCCCGGCTCGAGTGCCAATCAGGCTCCTGAAGATGCACGGTTCCCTCAACTGGCAGCGATCAGACAACGGTACAGGAATACTGCTCAAGACACAGCCGTATGATCCTGAGCGAATACTCGTCATCCCGCCGGCTTGGAAGAAGCCGATCACTGAGGACCCGGTTTTCAGCAGCATCTGGAAGGCAGCCAGATTCGCACTGCGTCAGGCCTCAATACTCGTTGTCGTCGGCTACTCGGTCCCTGTGACGGACATGCTGGCGCGAGCTCTTCTGCGCGTGGAGGCGACGGTGCCTACGTCGGAGCAGCTACGATACCTCGTTCTGGCCAACCCTGACGGACTGGCAAGGGGATCAATGGTGCGACTCTTGGGCGGGGCGGTAAGCAGCCGGACCCGCGTTGTGTGGGTGGAGAACCTGAAGGAATTGCGGCATCTGATCGGCTAGCGTGGAGATGACCAACCTTGTTCCGCCTCGGCGTCTTCGCCATCATCTCTGACGCGCAGCAGCGGGTTCTGCTCTGCCACCGGCGTGACCACGACCTCTGGAATCTGCCCGGCGGGCGGCTGGAGGCCGGGGAGGCGCCGTGGGAGGGCGTGATCCGCGAGGTGAAGGAGGAGACCGGGCTTGAGGTGCAGGTTGATCGGCTGGCCGGCGTCTACAGCAAGCCCGAGGTGGACGAGGTGGTGTTCTCCTTCGTCTGCACGGTGATCGGCGGATCGCCTACCGTCAGCGAAGAGGCGGATCGCGTCGCGTTCTTAGCTGCGGAGTCCCTGCCACCAAACACGGTCCCGAAACAGGTGGAGCGGATTCAGGATGCGCTCGAGTCCCCAAACGAATTGGTGATGAAAGTGCAGCGGGGCCGACCCGCCATCGAACTGGTTCGGGAGGGGAAGTTGTAGCTGGGGACTCCGCGCTCCACGCCTACTGCGCCGTCCACCCCCAGCGACGACAAGGCAACGCCGTGAACGAGGGCGAGGTCATCTGCTGGCAGGAAGTCGCGAGATCTTCTCCATGACACGACGGTCGGTCCCGAAGCGACACAAGGCGTCGCACTGGGAGATCAACTCGGAGAAGGGAATGTACCCGAGCTTGAGGTTGCCCAGGTCCGCGAAGGCGGGCCGCAGGAACTGCGCCAGCACTTCCCTCTCTCGGTCATCGGGCGCTACCAGGTAGAATTCGCAGGTGCGATCGGGTAGAGAGCACGCCAGGTCCTTCAACCTCAGGATGCCGGAGTAGATGGAGGTGCTCTTCTCCACCTCGAAGGCGCATTCGATGCCCCCGTTCTCCCGGTTCAGCCAGAGCACATCAATCAGGCCGATGGTACCCATCACCTCTTCGCCCAGACCGAAGTCGGAGAGTCGCGCCACCGAGCAGTCGCCCAGGCGCTCGTTCCCCCAGCTTCTCGTGCGATCGTTGCTGGCCACCCACACGTCATACCCCAACGCCCGACCGATGCGCAGCAGCAGGTATTGCACCTGGGTGTGGGCGTTGGTCTCACGATCCTCCGCGACCACGGCCGCATGGCGCTTGCGCGCCGCCGCCTCCAGGAGCTTCTGTTCCTGCGCCAGCACCGTCTCCGCGGTAGCTCTGATGAGCAATCGCCTCGCGCCCAACTCGAAAAGCAGTCCGGCGAACGCCCCCAGGTCCTTGGAGAGTTGAGACTGGACCTGCGCGTTCGCGTAGACGATGGTCTCCCGCATTTCCAGGTAAGCCGACCACGACCCCAGGCGCTTGTTGGTGTGGAAGAGCGCGTTGAAGCCGTTGAGGATCGCGGTGTTGAAGGGAGGAAACAGCGTGGGATGCAGAAAGTAGACGATGTTCGCGACCGCCGGACCGAGCCCCTTGATGCCCGCCTCCGCCAGCCGGGACATGGCCTGAAGCAGGGCTTTCTCCTGGCTCAGGGTGAGGCAGGCCTCCAGGAAGCGACCGAAAGTTCGCTTATGCTCCTCGTTCTCATAGATATCGGGGATGCGCAGTTTCGGTTTCCAGTAGAAAGGATGGGCCGCTCCCTCAAACACCTGCTTCTGTTCGGTGATGGAGTTCAGCACCGTCTCCAGAGGGGACCCCTTGAAGTCAGAGCCAAAGGTCCCCGCGGCGATCTGCTGAACCGTATCCGCCACTCCTCGGCGAATAGAGCGGAACGCCTTCAGTCGCTCCGCGCCGGCGATGAACCAGGTGTTATAGACTGACTCCGGGTCAGCTTTGTAGGCGGTGATTAACTCGGCCAGGTCGTCGGTCACGCTGGTATCGGTCACTATGTTTCTCCGTCCTCGCTCACCCGAAATGGTCGCCCACAAGGCGTTACCGCCGTCGTCGCGCGCGTCTCACTGCGCCGTCCACCCTCCATCCACAAACACCGCGCTCCCCGTCATGTACGAGCTCGCCTCGGAGGCGAGGAAGACGATGGCGCCTTGGAGTTGGTCCGGGTCGCCGAGGTAGCCGAGCGGGATTTGACGCAGGAAACTCTTGAGATACTCGGGGTCGTTGAGGATGGGGCGGTTGATCTCCGTCTTGAACACGCCGGGGCAGAGGGCGTTGACGGTGACGCCGAAGGGGGCAAGGTCGAGGGCCATGGCGCGGGTGAGGCCCAGCAGCCCCGCCTTGGAGGAGGCGTAGGAACTGCGGCTGGGGATGCCCACGACGCTGAGCAGCGAGGCGATGTTGATGATGCGGCCCCAGCTCTGCTCTTTCATGTGTGGGGCGGCGGCGCGGCTGCACCGCATCGCCCCGCCCAGGTTGGTCTCCAGCACCGTCTCCCAGCTTTCGTCCTGGACCTCCCAGATCGGCTCGCGGATATTCACCCCCGCGTTGTTCACGAGGATATGCAGCCCGCCCAACTCGGAGATGACGCGCTTGACGGTCGCCTCCACCGCCTCGCCGTCGCGCACGTCGAGCGCGTAGCCCGCGCACTTGCCACCGGTCTGCTGGCACAATTCGGCCGCGGCCTCGCACGCGCGGTCCTCCTCCCGGCAGGTGAGGGCCACCGTCGCCCCCGCCTCCGCCAGCGCGGTGACGATGGCGCGGCCCAGACCGCGGTTCCCGCCGGTGACCAGCGCCACCCGGCCGTCAAGTCGGAAGAGATCAAGCACAGGCATGTAGGACTCCTGAAATCGTCAATTCAACACAAAGGCACAAAGGCACGAAGAGCATCTCTATGTCTTTGTGTTCTTCGTGTCTTTGTGTTGAGAGCATCTATACCACTGGCCGATCACTTCGCACGTGGTCAAGAGTGGGTCGGCGCCAGCGGTTGCAGAAGTCGCACTCCGGTCGGTCGCACAGCAGGAAGTCGGGGCGCTCGCGAATGGCCTCGGTGACGACTTGCACCATCCTCTGAGAGGGTAGCCACATGCTCTCCGCCTCCGCGACCGTGCCGCGGCGGATCAGGCCGCTGCCCTCCAGCAGCCGCTGCACCTTCGAGCCGGGGCGGTAGAAGTCCCGGTCCCCCATGGGGCACTTGGTGACCGTCACCACCTGTGGCTCGCCGTTCGGCCGCTTCATCACCGCCTGCTCGGGCTGCAGGTAGGGCAGGTCGAGCCAGTCCTCGATGGCGTGCAGCATCGTGTTGGAGCGCAGGTCCACGCCGAGGAAGAGGACCTTTGCCCCTCGGTCTACCAGGCGGCGATAGGGACTGCCCAGGCCGAAGGTGGAGGTGCGGTCATGGCCCTGCACCAGTTCCTCCGCGCCCCGGCCGATGGCGGCGATAGAGTGCGTGGGATGCGCGCTGCGGAAGGCGTCCGGCCGCCGCCGCAAGGCTTCCGTGATCGCGCCCACGCGGGAGGGCGTCTCCTGAGGATCGAAGGCATAGACCACGAGATCGCGGTACATGCAACCCAGCGCGAACGTGGCCGTGAGCGTGGGAACCACGATGATCCCCCCCGGGCCGACCGCATCGAGGAAGGCGTCCACCACCGCCTCCGCCCCACCCTCCACCCAGCCCAGGCTCTTGAGGGAGCTGTGAAACCACACCGCGTCGCCGGGCTCGATCCCGAGGCGGGCGAGGTCGGCGGTCAGGCTCTCTCTGGTGGCAGTGCGACGGCTCTCCATCACGTTCGGCTCCACACGGCGTGGAGCTTGGTTCGCTGTCGCTGGGTGCAGCCCCTGCCGCAAGAGGCGGGCGGCTTAGTTCATGGCGTGATGGTGAAGGCCGACTTGCGGGCCAGCTCGCGCACCACGCCGGTGTCGTCCTCCACACTTACTACCAGGAGATAGCCGCCCGCGGCAAGATCGGCGGGAAGGGCCCAGGTGACGACGTAATGCGCGTTGCCCGAGGCCTTCGCCGCGTCCCGAAGGTCGGTGAGCTGGCTGCCGGAGAGAGAAACCGTGGTGATGTAGCTGCCGGTGGCCGGGACGGCTGGGCTGGCGGCCTGGCGCAACTCGAGCGTTACGTCCCACGTTCCGCCGGAGGCCAGGCTGGGGTCCAGCCGCACCGCGTCGAAGGCGAGGTAAGCATACCCCGGGTTTGCGACCGCTCCACTCGCCGCGCTGGCCCAGCCGCACGCCCCGCCGCTCGCTGGATCCACGGCCGTGACGGCCGGCCCGGCCAGCACCACCGCGGCGCCGCCCGACTGGACGAAGGCGCGGTAGACGAACACCGCCATCTGGTCGCGCGTCACCGCGGTGATCGGACGGTAGGTACCGTCCCCGTAGCCGCCGACCACGCCGTGCGTCGCCGCATACTGCACGTACTTGAAGGCCCAGTAACCTGTGGGCACATCGCTGAAGGTCGCCGTGCCCGGGCCGGGCGGGACTCCGCTGTCGCCTCCGGCCAGGCCTCTCGCCACGAACACCGCCATGGCATCGCGCGTCACGACCTGCGCCGGCCGGTAGGTTCCGTCGCTGTATCCGTCCACGACCCCAGAGTCTCTGAGCGTCTGAATCTGATTCGCCGCCCAATATCCGGTCAGAACATCGGTGAAACCTCCCGTGTAGCTGGCCAGCGGCAGCTCCAGCGCGCGCTGCATGAACACGGCCATCTGGTCGCGGGTCACCTGGTTAGTCGGCCGATAGCTTCCATCCGGATAGCCGCCCACGACGGGAGGGACGCGGCCCGCGCACTCCTCCACATAGAAGCGCGCCCACGCGCCGGCGGCGCCCGGCTGGATATCCACGAACCGGCTGACGGAGATATTCTGGCTGAACAGTCCGTCGTTCAAGAGCGTGGCGTCCTGGGCCATGGCCAGGCTCAACGGAAGAGTGGAGAGCACGCCTGGCGCGGTGTCACTCACTGGCGGCGTATAGGCCACCGTCGAGACCGGCGGGGCGATGAGATCGAACGCGATGTCGCAACTGTCATTGGTCGCAACGGTCGCATTCACGGGCGATGTCCCTACGGCCCACCGGTCCACTGGGTCTTGCTGAATCAGTTGGTAGCCCAGGCCGGGAGTCCAGGTTCCCGCCCCCAGGTTCCTGACCGTGACGGTGCACACCGTATCGCTGTCCCACGTCACGGCCGAAGGGACCTGGGTGCTGGTGACATCGCAGTCTTGCCCCGCGGAGGGGACGAGCGAGAGCGTGGCCAGCCCGACCGATCCGGGCGTCACTGTTACCGTCGGGTCGGGGGAGGAGTGCACCGCAAACGCGCCGTTTCCGTCCAGGTCCTCGTAGAAATCCGCGCGGGTGATGGTGGCGTTTGAGGTTGCGGCCGAGGAGACCTCCAGCCGCGCCGCCACGGAGATGGGAGGCGAGCCGATGGAACCGACCCCATCGGTCATGTCCACGGCGATGCAGGCGGTGTCCGACACCGGGTACACGCCGCCGTCGTTCACGAGCGCATACTGGGACTGCCAGGAGCCGATCGCGCAGTTGAGCGACAACTGCTGCCGCGACGCGTGGTTGACGCCCACCACCGCGTAAAAGGTGGGGCGGTAATGCGGGCGGTCGTCGTTGTAGTAGACGTTGTGGTCGCCGTAATACCAGAGCGTGCCGTCCAGGAACATCGTGTAAGCTATCCAGAAGTACCCCTTGCTCCCAAGACCGGTGCTGTTCCGGACCCCCCACCCGGTCCCCCAGGAGTTGGCGACGAGAAACGCGCCGTAGTGCGTCTGCCCGTCGCGGTGGTCAACGTAGCTCCGGTTGTCGTCATAGCCGATGAGGGTGACCGCATGTCCGCCCACGGTGCTGCCGTCCCGCGCGTAGTAGACTCCGTTGTTGATGCCGACGGCGTCGCTGAGGTCGTCGTCGTCGTACCACGTTGAGTAAAGCTGCAGGCCGATCACGCCCACGTTGCCATTGGCCAGGTGCTGCTTGACCGCGGTCACGCCGGCCGCGACGTTCGCCGCGATGGTGCGCGGGTCCAGGGTGCGGTTTTGCAGCGCGCTCACCCAGGCGGTCTCCGACGGCCACGAGGAGTAGTCGCTGTCCAGATAGGGCTTGCTGGCCCAGTTCCCGCAGCCGACGTCGCGCAGTTTGAGCATCGCGTACTGGATTGAGGAGCCGCTGTCCCTCCCGTAATCAATCAGGTTGTACATGAAGCCGGGCGAGCAGATATGGGTGTTGTCTCCGGTGGAAACGGTGTACCCCTCCTCCTGCGCCTGGGTGTACGTGCTGTAGTAATACGCCGTCGCCCACGCCGCGCACGAGCCCTGCCCCCCCTGGCTGCGGATCGGCGGGAAGGACGGGAACGTGCTATTGTCCACCGCGCTGGGCGTTCCCACCGACGCGGTGACGGCCTTGCCTTGCCGGCGCGCGGTCTCCACCTCCGCGCGATACCGGGCCATCGCCAGCGCGTTCGGCTGGAGGGAGGTGACCGGCGTGCTGACCGCTTCGAACCGCGCCTTCTCCTGCGGCGTCGGCGGCCGCAGCCCCAGCCCCAGCCCACGCTCGAGGCCATAGGCCGTGGAGAACGGCCGCGCGAGCAACCAGCAGAATGCCACCCACCGAACCGCATTCCGCCCTCTAGACACCGAACACCTCCCCTTCCGTCGCTTTCTCAGGCCGGCCCAACTCTGCGAATCACCCGTGGATTATGCCACAGAACGCGCTACGGTGCGATGGTAAACGCCGGTTTGCGGCCCACTTCCCGCCTCGCGCCGGTCTCGTCCTCCGCGCTCACCACCAGGATATAGCTGCCCTCGGCCAGACTCGCGGAGATATCCCAGGACAGCACCAGGTAGGGATACCCCGAGGCCAGCGCGGCGTTCCTGGCGGCGGTGACGGCGGCCGAGGTGACCGAGACCGTGGACGTATACGCGCCCGTCGCCGGCGTCTGCGGCGTGGAGGCCTGGCGCAGTTCGAACTTCACGTCCCAGGAGCCCCCGACCGCCAGCGTCGTCCCCAGGCGGACGGCGTCGAAGCCCACATAGGCGTAGCCCGGGTCGGCGACCCGGCCACTGGTCGCACTGAACCAACCGCACTTGCCCCCGGTCGCCGGGTTGACGGCCGTGATCGCGGGGCCGGCGAGCACCACCGCCGAATCCTTTGTCTGGATGAACCCGCGGTACATGAACACCGTCATCGCGTCCCGTGTCACCGGGTTGGTGGGCCGGTAGGTCCCGTTGTCGTATCCTCCCACCACGTGCTGCGCGACCGCATATTCGATGTACTTGAAGGCCCAGTACGAGGTGGGGACGTCCGGGAACGTGGCCGTGCCCGGGCCCGGGGGCACGTTGGCGTCCCCTCCGGCCATCCCTCTGGCCACGAACACCGCCATCGCGTCCCGCGCGATCACCGTCGTCGGGCGATAGGTGCCATCGCTGTACCCCCCGGCCACGCCGGCGCGCGCCACCGCCTCGATGTACTGCGCCGCCCAGTGGGTCGAGGTGACATCGCTGAACATCCCCTGAAACGCCGTCAGGTTGAGCTTCAGCGCGCGGGACATGAACACGGCCATAGCCGCCCGGTCCACCGAGAGAGTGGGCCGGTAGGTGGCGTCGTCATACCCACCCACGATGAGCGGCAGGCGGCCCGCGCACTCCTCCACGTAGAAGCGCGCCCAGGCCCCGGCCGTCCCCGGCTGAATGTCGGAGAACCGGCTGATCACCACGTTTTGGGAGGCGAGGCCGAACTCCAGCGGGATCAACCTCCGGCAGAACTCCCAGGCCGAGGGCAGGACGCCGGTGACGCCGGGCGCCGCCGGGTCCACCGGCGGGACATAGCTGATGGTGCTGATCGGCGGGGCCACCACGGGGAAGTCGAAGTAATAGGGAAATCCCGCGTCGGTGTCCGTGG
>CAZUGW010000039.1:14200-15296 GCA_964620055.1 uncultured bacterium | reverse complement strand
GTGAAACGGCCTCCAAGCTCCTGCCATTCTGCGCTCCCCCACTCCCGATTCCCGACCCCCGATTCCCTCTCATCTGCGTTCATCTGCCCCCTCCGCGTTCTGCCTTTCCTGACCCCCGGCCCCACCCCTTTTGCCTTTTCCCTTTTTCCCTTTTTGCCTTTCCCTCTGCCCCCTTGACAAATACATTTTCCGTGCTATAATACTATCAGAAGAGTTAGAGACCCCGGATCACCCGCCTCGCGCGGAAAGGAGAAAGCGACATGGCGTCCTCGGCCGAACCGATACTGCTCTCCCTCCGCGTTCCTCCGCGTCCCTCAATCGGCGTCCATCTGCGTTCTTCCGTGGCTACTGAGGCCTCCCCCGCCCCCACGAGTCTTCATATCGTAGACTCAAAGTCTCCGCAATCCGCCCCCATTCGGAGACTTTCTCCCAAAACCCGTAGATACGTCTCCAGACATGATAATACACTATCGAGTATCACCGCGAAGCCCGATGCCCGCAACTCGGACCTCTCGCCCACCACAGCCCGCCCTGCCCTGGCGGGGTCGAGGCGAGGGCGGGCCGCCGTTCGCCTCGGAGTTTACCCTGAGCGTAGCGAAGGGCCTCTTCGACTCCTCGCCTCGCGTCCACAACCCGTAGCCTCCTCCCGTCTCCGCGTAGATACCCTAACTCGTAAAGCTGAACCTCCCCACCTTCACCGCTGGCGCGTACCCGTTCTCGGTGAGCTGGCCCCGCTCGCTGACCATCTCGACCTCGTTCAGGGCCTCGAGAATGCTCTGCGTGAACCGCAGGTTCTGCACCGGGCCGGCGATGCGGCCGTGCTGAATCAGGAACGTCCCGTCCCGCGTCATGCCGGTGAAAATGGTCTTCTTCTCGTGAATCACGTTGGTGTAGTGGAACCGGGTGACGAGCAGGCCGTACTCCGTGCTCGCGATCATGTCGTCCTCGCCGGCGTCGCCGGTTCCCAGGAACAGGTGCATGGGCAGCGGGCCGTAGGTGTTCGGCTGCGGCAGGGCGTTGCCGGTCGTCTGTTTCCCCTCTTTCGTGGCGGAGTACGTGTCGTACGCGATCCCGGCCGCGATGCCGCGGTCAATCA
>CAZUGW010000039.1:3914-14157 GCA_964620055.1 uncultured bacterium | reverse complement strand
GGCCAGGCCGCGGGGGTCGGCGCCGTCGTCCCAGACGGACACGTTCTCCCCCGCCACCTTCTCCCCCAAGCGCCCGGACATGAAGCTGCGCCCCTCCTGGTAGGCGTTCGCGCCAAAGCTCATCCAGGCCAACATGCTGAGCATATCCGCCACCGCCGGCGGCTCGAGGATGACGGGGTAGACGTCGGGGGGAAGGCTCTGCGCGCCGCGCCCGAGGACGCACTTGTGCACCGCGGTCTCCGCCGCGGCGCGGGGGTCGAGTCGCGCGAGATCGAGGCCGTGCCACTCCGCATAGCCAGAGGACTCACCATCCGCCGCCACCAGCACCAGACTCGCCTGCGTCGCGGGGGCGTAGGCGCGCACGCCCAGGGAGTTGCCGATGGCCATTTCCGCCGTCTCGGCGGACAGCGACCCGGAGGCCTGGCACGCCTCCCGCTGGGCCACCGCGACTATCTCCTGCACCGCCGCGGCGCGGGCCTCGGGGGTAGAGGCCGCGGTCGCCTCGGCATAGCTCGGCACCTCGGGAATGGGCTGAGGTTGGGCCAGGGAAACGAAATCGCGGTCCTCCGCGGACACCGCCGCCAGCTCCTTCGCACGCCGGGCCACGTCGCGCGCCGCCTCCACCGTGAGCTGATTTCCCCGCGCCGTGCCGACGCGCTTCCCGAGCACCGCGCGCACCGACAGCAGCGCGTCCTTCTCGGCCACGTTCTGATGGATGGCGGAGTCGGCGAACCGCGTCAGCGCGTGATCGGTGGCGTAGATCACCACCTCCGCCTGCTCGCACTCGCACGCGGCCAGCGCGGCCTCTATCAGTTCCAGGCAGTGGTCTTTACCGAGCATCGAGCATCTCCTTTGGGTTCGCTAGACTCCTATTCTGACGTTCCGGAACCGCGCTGGCGCGACGCCGTGGCCGACCCACATCCCCTGCACTGGTTCGCCCTTGCCACAGGAGGTCAGGCCCCAAGGGTGCCATTCGTCGGGGCCGGCGATGGCGTCGCAGCCGCCCCAGAACTCAGGGGTGATGCCCTGATACGTGGTGTTGCGCAGCCTCCGGCCGAGTTGACCGTCCTTGATCTCCCAGGCGATTTCCGTGGCGAACTGGAAGTTCAATCGCAGGTCGTCAATGCTCCAGCTCTTGGTGGTGGCGGCGTAGATGCCGTCGTCCGTCTCGCGGATCATCTTCTCGAGGCTCGACGTGCCCGGCGCGAGGTTGATGTTGGTCATGCGGATGAGCGGGAGGCGGCTCCAGTTACTGGCCCGCATCGCCCCGCCGCTCGTCAGGCCTAACCGCGCCGCGGTCTCGCGGGAACTGAGATAGCCCGCGAACCTCCCGTCCTTCACCAGATCGGTGCGCGCCGCGGGGACGCCCTCGTCGTCATAGCCGAAGCTGCCCAGCGCGCCGGGAATCGTGGCATCCGCGTAGAGGGTGACGAGTTCCGAGCCGTAGCGCAGCTCGCCGCGCTTCTCCGGCGTGAGGAACGACGTGCCCGCGTAGCTGCGCTCGCTCCCGAAGACGCGGTCGAGCTCGGTGGGATGGCCGCAGGACTCGTGCACCTGGAGCGCGAGTTGGCTGCCCTCCAGGATCAGCGTCGTGACTTTGGACGGGCAGGGGTCGGCGGTGAGCAAGGCCACCGCCTCCTCTGCGGTGCGGTGCGCGTTGCCGACGAGATCGAAGCCCGCGATGAACTCCCACCCGCGGTTGGCGTTGTCGCCGTCGAGGGAACTGGGGTAAGAGCGGCGCTGCACCTCGCCCTCCCCCTCGGCGATGGCCTGGATCATCGCGCCGGACTGGACACGGGTCTGCACCAGTTCCGCGCCCTCACTGCTGGCGAACCACTTCTCCTCGCGAATGAAGTTTAGTTCACCCGTGGCGACGCGCACGCCGGAGACCTCGCGCATCACCTTGTCGGCGTCCAGCAGCAGGCCGAGCTTCTGCTCCAGTGGCACGGTGAAGGGGTCCACCGCATACTGCGACTGCCACTCCGCCCGCGCGGGCGCGAGCGGGGCCAGTTCCACGCGGTGTGCGGCAAGCGTGGCGCTGGCGTGAGCGATGCGGACCGCTAGCTCGGCCGCGTCGGCAATGCTCCCGTTGTTCAACGACGCCGTC
This sequence comes from uncultured bacterium, assembly GCA_964620055.1. Classification (GTDB taxonomy): domain Bacteria; phylum Armatimonadota; class Hebobacteria; order Hebobacterales; family Hebobacteraceae; genus CAZUGW01. The sequence goes on along the minus strand of CAZUGW010000039.1, from coordinate 12,050 downwards.
GCCGCGAAGCCCCACGCGCCGTCGGCGATGACGCGCACGCCGATCCCTTGTTCGGTGAGATCGGAGAGCGCGATGGGCGCGCCGTTCTTGGTGTTGATCGTCTGGTGGCGGCGGACGAGCGCCCGCGCGTCGGCATAGCTTGCGCCGGCCGCGGCGGCGCGGTGTACGGCGCGGAGGACGAGTTGGTTCATGGGCTTTCTTTCTGACGCAGATGAACGGGGATGGACGCGGATGAACGCAGATGGAATCAGCCAAAGGCCCTATGAGTGATAGTGTTCGGCGTCTATTCATGGTGCGTTCGTCCGCGTTGGATCAGTCTTCGGCGGGCTAAAGCCCGCCCTACCCGGTTGGGCACGACATGTCGTGCCCCTACATCTTGGCGGGCGTGGGTACGCCCGCCCTACCCGGTTGGGCACGACATGTCGTGCCCCTACGTTGGGATGAAGCTCACGTCAGGGGTGAGGTCGGTGGCGAACTGGGCGAGCAGGGTCGCGCTGGCCTCGATGTCGCCGAGGTGGATCACCTCGATGGGCGTGTGCATGTAGCGGAGCGGCACGCTCACCACGCCCGTCGCCACGCCGCCGCGGGCGATCTGCATCGCCCACGCGTCGGTGCCGCTGCCGCCGGGAAGGGCGGTCATCTGATAGCTGATCCCGGCCTGCTTCGCGGCCGCGTCCAGCCGCGCCTCCACCACTGGGTTGATGTTCGCGCCGCGGTGCAGCACCGGACCCTTACCAAGCTTCACGTCGCCGACGCGCTTCTTGTCCGAGTCGGGATAGTCGGTGCTGTGACCCACGTCCACCGCGATGGCCACGTCCGGCTCCACAGTGTAGGCACTGGTGTGCGCGCCGCGCAGGCCCACCTCCTCCTGTACGGTGGAGGCGACGACGACGCAGGCCGTGACGCCCTTCTCCTTGGCGAGGCGGAGGGCCTCGGCGCAGACGAAGCTGCCCATCTTGTCGTCGAACCCGCGGGCCACGGCAATGTCACCGCTGAGTTGTTCGTAGGTCATCGCGAAAGTGATGGGATCGCCGATGGCAACGCGGCTCTCGGCCTCCTCGCGGTTCCTTGCCCCGATATCAATCCACTGCTGATGGAACTCCAGCACCTTCTTGCGCTCATCGGCCTCCATGAGGTGGATGGCCTTCTTCCCCACCACGCCGAGCGCGACGCCGTTCCGGCCGTGGACATGCACCTTCTGCCCGGTGACGAGTTGCGGATCCACGCCGCCGATGGGCGAGAAGTGCACGAACCCGTCGTCGTTGATATAGCGCACCATCAAGCCGATCTCGTCGCAGTGCCCCGCGAGCATCAGCCGCGGCCGGCCGCCGGGGTTGAGCGTGGCGAGGAGGTTGCCCATCACATCACTGCGGATCTCGTCCGCGTAGGGCGCGAGATACTCGCGAATCACGCGCTGCGCGGGCTGCTCGAAACCCGACGGGCTCGGCGCGTTGACCAACTCTTTCAGGAACTCCAGCGACTCTGGGCGCATAGTCATCCTTTCAAGTAAAAAGGAAAAAGTAAAAAGGCAAAAAGGGGAAACGGAGCTTCATTGGAGCAAAGTCTCCCGTGACTGCGTCATTCTGCTTTCCAATTTTGCCTTCATCTGCATTCATCATCCTGTGAGAGACGCTCGCGAGTCTCGGGGCGGTGGGAGAGAAAGACGCGGTAGCCCCCGCCCGTGGCGACGTGCTCCACGTCACCGAACACCTCAGCCATCTTCTTCGCCAGCCGAAGCGCTCCCTGTTGCGTTCTCGCCACCAGGTAGAACCGTCCGCCCGGCGCGAGATGCTCTCTCCCCTGCGCGATCAGACGATGCACCACGGCGAGGCCGGCGCGGATCGGCGGATTGAGGGCGATCACGTCGAACTCCCGCCCCTCCACGGCCTCGTAGCCGTCGCTCTGATACACCTCCGCCTTGGTGATCCCATTCGCGGCGAGGTTGGCGCGAGCCAACTCCACGGCACGGGCGTTGATGTCCACCAGCGTGACGTGGCCCTGCGGCGCGAGCCGGGCGGCGACTACGCCCACCACTCCCCACCCGCAGCCCAGGTCCAGCACGCGGTCTGTGGGCCTGATGCCCATCTCCGTGACCATGAGCCGCGTGCCGCGGTCCACCCGCTCGCGGGAGAACACCCCTGCCTCGGTCACAAAAGTGAACGCGTGCCCGCGGAGGGTGATGGTGAGCGATCGCACCCCTCCCTCGGCATGAGGTTCACGGCTAAAGTAGTGTTCGTTCGGCATGAGGCGTGTCCTCAAAGCGGTGTCCGCTCCCTTCGGGAGCGGCATTATGCCCAGATAGATTCCTCGCTTCGCTCGGAATGACAACCTGGGTCGGCTAAGCGCCATCTCTCAGCGATCATGTCTACTTCCACGAGCGTAGTAACGCCGCCGGTTACCGTGGTATCCAATGAGACTATGCGCCGCCTCGGAACCGCGCTGAGTCTTGCTTTGCTCTTCGTCGCCGCACCGGCCTTCGCCACTACCGACGCGACCGTGTCGGTCGGTATCTTCTCCGGCCGACGCATCTCCGCCTGTAACATCACCGCGTGCGCCGCGCTGAAAGTGGACACGAGCGGCGCGGTGGCCGAACTGCCGGCCGGCACGACCGTGCGGCTGACCGCGGACGGCGCGTTGGTCAAGTCCACCGCTGTGGGTGACGCGGCGCGGATCGCGATCTCGTCCACCGAACCTATCGAGGTGACCCCCGACGGCCTCGCCCCGCGCTCCTATCGCGGCTCACTGGTCATCACCGCGCGAGAGGGACGGCTGACCCTGGTCAACGCGATTGCGCTGGAGGATTACCTCCGCGGTGTCGTCCCCGCCGAGGTCCCGTCGGGCTTCGCGCCGGAGGCCCTCAAGGCGCAGGCGATTGCGGCCCGCACCTATGCCCTGGCCTCCCTCGGCAAGCACAAGGCGGCCGGCTTCGACCTCTGCGATACCACGCACTGCCAGGCCTATCTCGGCGTGGGCGAAGAGGACCCGCGCGTGGACGCGGCGATTCGCGACACGGTCGGGCTGACCGTGACCTACGAGGGCAAGCCGATCAACGCCGTGTACCACGACACCTGCGGCGGATGCACCGCGGGGAACGACGAGGTCTGGCCCGGCGGCACCCCCCTGCCGTACCTGCGGCCAGTGCCGGACACCTGCGGCGTGCCGGCCCTGTGCGCGGCCTCCCCGCGGGCGCGGTGGACCCGCCGCATTCCGCAGGAGAAGCTGGTCGCCGCCCTCGCTTCCGTGGGCGTCACCGCCCCGTTGAAACTCATCGCTCCCGAGGGCTGCGAAGACGGCACGCGGCCGGACCGCTACCGCGTCACCGGCGAGAACGGGGAGTGGGTCGTGCCCGCCGCGGCGATGCGCGCGCGCCTCAACCAGGCCGTCGGTCCCGACACCCTCCCCAGCGCGGACTTCATCGCCCTTCTCGACGGCGACTCGGTCGCCATCACGGGTTGGGGCAGCGGTCACGGCGTCGGGCTATGCCAGTGGGGCGCGAACGCGCTGGCCAAGTCAGGCCAGACCGCGGCGGAGATTCTGGCGCATTACTACACCGGCGCGAGCGTCTCGCACCAGTGATGTCTGGGGCACGATGGACCGCGCCCCAGACCCGTGGTTACTGGCAATAGCGCGAGAAGTAGTCACACCCCTGCACGGGCCGCTGGTACTGCGGCTGCTGGTACTGGTAGTAGGTGTACTGCTGCGGATAGACGTAGGACTGCTGGGCTTGCTGAGGTTGGGCGCTCCGGCCCTGCTGCCAAGAATAGACCGCGCCGAGGCCGAACAGCACCCCGGCGGTGTTGTTGTCCCGGGAGAACGAGTAGGCCGAAGCCCCGCCCAGGAGCCAAGTCGTGAGTTTGCTCGCGGAGGCGGGCGTCGCCGAAGCGACCAGCGCCAGCACGAGAACGGCCAGCATTACGTACAGGCCGAGATGTCCATGGATTTTCATCTGAATACCCCCTATCTCCATCTATAGGCCTCCTACCGCGCGCGTGGCCCCGGCAAACCGGCGGCGTCGCCGCGCGCGTCACCAACAGGCCACCGGAATCCACCGTATCCCCACGTAGGCATACGCGTAGCACGTGGACGGCTCCCAGTAGAGGTCGTGGTAGCTCGCGGTGTCGTACAAGAGCGGGAACACCGCGACCACGACCGGCTCCTCCGCTACCGGAGGAGGGGCGACCGCGCCATAGTTGGGAAGCGGAGTTTCGGCCGCGAAGTCGCTCACGGCATACTCCGCCAGCGTACCATGAAAGAGCACGATGCTCGCCGCGGCCGGCGTGGTCGCGACGAGAACGACCAAGAGTAGGGCGACTAACAAACCGCCCAGGGTCGAGCCGCGTCGGTAGCTGCCCATCTCAGTGCACCTCTACGCGCGCCCGTCGCCGCGCGCCCGCAGACTGCGAACCTAGAGACATGGTCGCGCCGACGCGCACGGAAACGGGTGCAGCCAGCGCGTCTGTGTCACACTGCCCCCACAGCGCCCTAGCTTGACTTTTGTTGCAAGCCCGGCGTACAATCGCGCCCGGTAGCACGCACTGTCGCGGCCCCACTCAGTAGTCTCGCGACCAGGAAAGACGGAGGATTTGGCGTGGCGATCAGCACCGCGGATTTCAAGACCGGACTGACCATCGAGTACGATGGAGATATCTTCCAGATTGTCGAGTTTCAGCACGTAAAACCGGGCAAGGGCGGCGCGTTTGTGCGCTCTCGGCTCAGGAATCTGCGCACGGGAGCGACCATTGACAAGACCTTCCGCGCCGGGGAGAAGATGGAGCAGGCCCAGATCATCCGCCGCGCGATGCAGTTCCTGTTTCGCGCGGACGACGAATACACGTTCATGGACACCGAGACGTTCGATCAGGTCTCGTTGAGCGGCGAAGTCGTGGGCGAGGCGGTGAAGTTCCTCAAGCCCGACACCGAGGTGCTGATCCAGATGTTCAACGAGACGGAGATCCTGGGCGTGGAGCTCCCCCACACCATGGAGTTCGTGATCGCGCAGACCGACCCGGGCCTGCGCGGTGACACCGCCACCGGCGGCAGCAAACCGGCGACGTTGGAGACCGGCGCGGTGGTGAACGTTCCCCTGTTCGTGGACGAAGGTGATAGAATCCGGGTGGATACGCGCTCCGGGAAGTACCTGGAGCGGGCAACGTAAAGGCAAAAGTAAAAAGGCAAAAGGCAAAAAGCAGGACGGCGAGGGGGGCGCGGTGGAGAGTGGTGTGGACCTGAGCAAGATCGAGGAACTGATCGCGCTGATGCGCCAGTCGGGAGTGACCCAGCTCTCGCTGGAGTTGCCTGACTACAAGGTCAGCATCACGCGCGGCCCGGAGACGCCGGCCGCGGTTGACCCCCCGGCCGCGGCGTTGGCGTGGCCGCCGGCCGACGCGCCGGTTCGACCGGGCGGAGCGGCCGAGTCCATGAACGCGACGGCGCTGACGGTGCTCGCGCCGGTGGTCGGCCTGTTTCGCAACGGGGGCAGCGCGCCGGGGCGGCAGGTGATCGAAGGGGGAGGCCGGGTGAAGCGGGGGCAGCTTCTCGCCACCATCGAGGCGATGAAGGTGCCCAATGAGGTGAGAAGCCCCGTGGACGGAGTGGTCACCTCAGTGGCCGTAGAGGACGGGGCGGCCGTAGAGTACGGGCAGACGCTGTTTCTGATTCTGCCCGAGGAGGGTGGGGAGACAGATGAGAGCGAGAGTGCGCTCCGGATCGGGTAGTCGCCAGGCCGGATTTCTGGTGCTGATCGAACTGCTGATCGTCGTCTTGATCATCGCCGCGCTGGCCGCGTTCTACCTCACGAGCAGCGGCAGCCTGCTCGGCGGTGGGGGCGGCGGTAAGAAGGGCGGCCCCACCACCATGCCCGGCAAGGCCCGCGAGCAGGCAGAGAGCGCGGTGTGCCGGAATAACCTGCAGCAGGTGCGCGCCGCCGTCGCTACGCAGTTCGCCACCGCGGGGTCGAATCCCCCGGATCTGGCGAGCCTTCAGGTGGGCGTGCCGCTCACCTGTCCCGTGGGCGGAGAGTCGTATGAGTACGACGCGAGCACCGGCCAGGTGCACTGTACCCATGAGGGCCATGAAGCGTATTGAGAAAGTAAAAAGTAAACAGGCAAAATACAGAATGGTTGGTTGGGCTGGTTTTTGCCTTTTGCCTTTTTACTCTTGCCTTGTCTCCGGAGGGCTTAGTGTTTAAGAAGATCCTGATCGCGAACCGCGGGGAGATCGCCGTCCGCGTCATCCGGGCGTGCCGAGAATTGCATATCCCCACGGTCGCGGTCTATTCGCAGGCCGACAAGAACTCGCTCCACACGCGACTCGCCGACGAGGCGGTGTGCATCGGCCCCCCGCCGAATCGCGACAGCTACGTCAACATCCCCAACATCATGCAGGCCGCGCTGAACACCGGGGCCGACGCCGTTCACCCCGGCTATGGCAATCTCTCGGAGGTGGCCGCCTTCGCCGAGAACTGCGAGATCTGCAAGATCAAGTTCATCGGGCCCAACGCCGAGACCATCCGCAAGATGCAGGACAAGGCCGCGGCGCGCAAGCTGATGCGGGAGGCGGGGGTGCCGGTCATTCCCGGGAGCGACGAGATCGTTCAGGGCGAGCAGGAGGCGATGAAGATCGCCGCCAAGCTCGGCTATCCGGTGCTGATCAAGGCGGCGATGGGGGGCGGCGGCCGGGGCATCCGCGTCGCCCACGACGAGGAGGATCTGCTCCGCAACCTCCCGCTCGCCCAGTCCGAGGCCCAGGCCGCCTTCGGCTCCGGGGGAGTGTATCTGGAGAAGTACCTGGAGGAGCCGCGCCACGTCGAGATCCAGGTGCTGGCCGACGCCCACGGCAATATCGTCCACCTGGGCGAGCGAGAGTGTTCGATTCAGACCAACAAGCACCAGAAGCTGCTGGAGGAGTCGCCGTGCACGGCCCTCGGGCGGAGGCTGCGCCACAACATGGGCGAGGCCGCGGTGCGGGCGGCGAAGAGCATCGGCTACGTCAACGCCGGCACGGTCGAGTTCATGCTGGACGGGCACGGGAGGTTCTACTTCCTGGAGATGAACACCCGCATTCAAGTCGAGCATCCCGTCACCGAGATGGTCACCGGGATTGACCTGGTCAAGGAGCAGATCCGCATCGCCTATGGCCACAAGCTGGGCCGGGAGGAGCGCGACATCGAGTGCCGCGGGCACGCCATCGAGTGCCGGATCACGGCGGAGGACTACGCCAACAAGTTCCTCGCCTCCAGCGGCACGGTGCATGCGCTGCACCTCCCCGGCGGGCCGGGCGTGCGCGTGGACACGCATCTCTACCCCGGCTACACCGTGCCCCCCTACTATGACGCGCTGCTCGCCAAGCTGATTGTCTGGGCCCCCACTCGCGCGGAGGCGATTGCCCGCGCCGCGGGCGCCGTCTCCGAGTTCGAGGTGGATGGCCTGAAGACCACCCTCCCGCTGCACCAGGAGATCCTCGCGAACGCCTACTTCCGCCGGGGCGAGATCGCCACGAACTTCCTCCGCCGTCGCCTGGGCCTGGGTTGAGAGGGGAGCGCGGTGGGGAGACGTCGGGCCAGCCGGGAAGTTGCGCTGCGCGCGCTTTATCAGATTGACGTCGGCAAGATGACCCCAGAGGAGGCGCTCGACTCCTCCGCCGCGGAGAGCCATTATGGCGAGGAGACGCGGCGCTTCGCGCGCGAGTTGGTGCTGGGCTGCGTGCAGCATCGGGAGCCGATAGACGAGATCATCGCGCGCCACGCCCGCGGCTGGACGCTGAGCCGGATGGCCCACATAGACCGCAACGTGCTCCGCCTCGCCGTCTTCGAGATTCTCTACCGCCCGGACGTGCCGCACAGCGTGGCCGTGGACGAGGCGGTGGAGCTGGCGAAGAAGTACAGCACGGCCGAGTCCGGCCGCTTCGTGAACGGCGTGCTCGGCAACCTCGTGAGAACCGTGGAGGGAGAGCAGGTGGAGGCGACCGAGCCATGAGCCGCGACCGCGCCTTCGTCTTCACCGTCCGCCAGCTCACGCAGTACCTCCGCACCCTCCTCTCGCAGGACCGCACGCTGCAGGACGTGTCGGTGCGAGGCGAGTTGAGTGACTGCGTCCGGCACAACTCCGGTCACGTGTACTTCACGCTGAAGGACGACGC